>CAZKDZ010000209.1:0-14078 GCA_964551635.1 uncultured bacterium
CTATCAATAACCGGCACGCGAAACCCGCCTTTTCTCCCTCTTTCCTTTAGGAGAGAGGGCCGGGGAAAGAGGTCTGCGGGGCCGGGTGGGGAAGTTCCCGCGAACGAGGACGGATTACTACCATTTGACATCCGGCGCACGGTTTATCTTATTGTCCGTGTCGTACCTATGATTCGGTGATCTGACACGAACCAGGAGTGCGCCATGTCGGAATTTCAGGATAAAGCGGTTATCGTCACCGGCGGCGCCAAGGGCATCGGCAAGGGGATCTGCGTGGCATTCGCCCGCGAGGGCGCCCGCGTACTCTGCGCCGACGTGGATGTGGATGCCGGGGAACGCCTGGCGTCGGAAAGCGGTTCTCTTCCCGGCCATATCCGATTTCAGGCAGCCGACGTGGCGCGGGACGACGCCTGCCGGGCGCTGGCGCAGACGGCGGTTTCAGAATGGGGCGGCGTGGACATCCTCTGCAACAACGTTGGCGTCCAGCCCGTCAGCAGCTACCTGCCGGCCCATGAACTGCCCGAAGAAACGTGGGACCACATCCTCAACGTCAACCTGAAGAGCGCCTTCCTGATGACCCGGCACTGCGTACCCGAAATGATCAAACGCGGAGGAGGCGTGATCATCAACACCGCCAGCGTCCAGGGGCTGCAATCCACCAGGGGCGTCTGCGCCTACGCGGCCAGTAAGGGCGGCATCCTCTCCCTGACGCGGCAACTCGCGTTGGAATACGCGGAACACAACGTGCGCGTGCTGGCCGTAAACCCCGGCACTATCGACACACCGCTGGTGGACGAAGCCCTTCAGGCCATGGGCGGCGACGAGGCGGAACATCGGGAACGCATGGGCCTGTCCCATCCCATCGGCCGGATTGGCACCCCGCAGGACATTGCGAATGCCGTCCTGTTCCTGGCCAGCGAAAAAGCCTCCTTCATGACCGGCGAAAACGTCTGCGTGGACGGCGGGATGATGGCCAAAGGCGCGTGGAGCTGATCGCCCGGATCCCGGATCAAAACCGCATCTATGGACTTCCATCCGTTTATCGTCCACTTTCCCATCGCTTTGCTCACCGTGGGTTTCTTCTGCGACGCCGCCGGCGTTGTGTTTCGCAGGGACCAGCTTCTCCGCACCGGATACCTCCTGCTGGTCCTGGGTGCTGTTTCTGCAATTGCGGCATCGCTGACAGGCAACGCGGCAGAGGAAACAGCCGCTGAAATCCCCGGCATCGCCGCCGCGCTCGAACAGCACGAATCCATCTCCACCGCCGCCACGTGGCTTGCCATCGTGCTGGCCCTCCTCCGCACCCACCTCATCCTCAAGCAAAAGTTCGGGGGAACCGTGCGATTCGTGTATCTCGCGGGTGTGGCGGCAACGGCTGTTCTCGTTGCCCTGAGCGGATATACGGGGGGTCGGATGACGTACGAATACGGTCCCGGCATCCGTCCCATGATGGAAACGCTCACGTCCTCTAAAGGCAGAGAGAAGGAAGAAGGAAAAAGGAAGAAGGAAAAAGGAAAATTCGAGAAGCGTTGAACGATGACACTCCCGCACCGATTTGCGATATCCTCCGAAGTTGGCAGGCCGCCGTATGAGGTGAGTCCTGAGAGGGTATTCGCGCCATGCATGTAGCAGGCCCCGCGCCCAGCGGCGACTTTTGGTTCCTTTTGGTCGCTTCAAAAGGAACACGCCGTACGCATGATTTTGAACAGAAAGGCAAAAAAGGATTTGTCATTTGCAAGTCGGATTTTTTCTGATAAATCCTTATTTTTATTTTATTTACGTCCTTTTTCTTATGCGCCGAAGAAAAAGGACCAAAAAGAAGGGCGCCCTTCGGCAGGGGGCCGGTTTTTCCACGAATACCCTCAGTGGCATAGATAGACGAACGTGCCCTACGTACGAATCCGACGCCACCGTGCTTCAATGCTGGACGGAATAGCGTGGAAAAACCCCCCATACCCCCGGTCGCCGGATGTGAAATGCATCTATTGAGCGATATCTGTCTTTCCTCCCTCTCTCCCGCGGGAGAGAGGGCCGGGGAGAGAGGTCTGCAGGGCCGGGCGGATGAGTTGCGTTTGACTTTGCCTTTCGCTTTTAGCTGATAGCTGACAGCTGATGGCCGACAGCTTTTTCTGATGTACAGGATCATTCGTTTCGTTCTTGATCGGGAAACGGTTGTACCCTACCTTTCGGGACAGGCATACGCCCGTCTGTGACGCGAAAACTCTCCCCCTGAGCCCGATCGGAAAGGTGTCACCGAATGCATCCCGCGCTCCATCCCCCGTTCCGTACCGCTGCCGTTCTGGGCGCGGGCGTTATGGGATCGCAGATTGCCGCCCACCTGGCGAACGCCGGCCTGTCCGTCCATCTGCTGGACCTTCCCGGCGAAGGGAAGAACAGAAACGCGATTGCAGAAGGCGCGCTGAAAGGCCTCGAGCGCGTCAGCCCGGCCCCCCTGTTTACGGAAGATACCGTCCGGCGCATTACGCCCGGCAACATCGAGGACAACCTCGGTCGCGTGTCCGATGCGGACTGGATCATCGAGGCCGTCGTTGAGAAACCCGGCGTCAAGCAGCAGATTATGGCGCGCGTGGACGCCGCCGCGAACAGCCGCGCCGTTATCTCCACCAACACCAGCGGCATTCCAATCCACCTGATCGCTCAAGGCCGGTCTTCGGACTTCAGGAGACGGTTCCTGGGAACCCACTTCTTCAACCCGCCTCGCTACCTCAAGCTCCTCGAACTCATTCCCCTTCCTGAAACCGATCCGGCCGTTGTGGATCGCGTCTCCCTGTTCGGCCGCGTACGGCTTGGCAAGGGAATCGTGGTTGCGAACGACACGCCGGGATTCATCGGCAACCGCATCGGCGTGTACGCCATGATGCAGTGTATCCGGGCCTTTACCGAGGGCGGATATACGATCGAGGAAATAGACGCCCTCACGGGCCCCCTTCTGGGACGCCCCAGGTCGGCCACGTTCAGAACAGCCGACGTTGTCGGACTGGACACCCTCGTACACGTCGCCGAATACCTGTACAATGCCCTGCCGGAGGACGAAAGCCGCGACCGGTTCCGGGTTCCCGGGGCGGTAACGCATCTTGTCGAAGACGGCGCCACCGGGGCAAAGGCGGGAAGGGGCTTCTACAGAAAAGAAGGCCGGGAGATTCTCTCGTTCAATCCCGTTACCCGCGCCTGGGAATCTCCCGGAGAACAGAAACTGGGCGATCTCGAACCCATACGAAGGCAGCGGAAACTCTCCCGGCGCCTGCGCGACCTCTACGCGCACGAAGGGCGGGCGGGCGATTTCTTCCGGGGACATCTCCTGGAAACGCTGGGTTACGCCGCACGCCGCATCCCCGAAATCACGGCGAACCCGGCGGACATAGACCGGGCCCTTCGCTGGGGATTCGGCTGGGAGGCCGGACCCTTTGAAATGTGGGATATCATCGGATTCGAGAAAATCCTGGCGGATATGGAGGCTGAAAACATCCCCCTTCCGGACTGGGTCGAGACCATGTCCGGGGCGGGTGCAAAGGGATTCCGCGACCACTCGCGGGTCTATCTGCCCGGCCGCGGATACGCGCCGGATTCCGGAACGACGGATGAATTCGCTGCGCCCGCCATCCGTCCGGAGAAACAGCATGTCCGCTGGCAGAACGAGGAAGCCGCCCTGCTGGACCTGGGCGAGGATATCGCCCTCTTCGAATACCGCTCGAAGGCGAATTCCATGGGAGAATCACTCGTACGCGGTCTCGTCGAAGCGGTCGACATCGTCGAATCGGGGAATTACCGGGGAATGGTCATCTGCAACACGGGGAAAAACTTCTCCGTTGGCGCGAATCTGGGAGAGATGGTCGGGCACGCGGAACAGAAACGATTCGACCTGATGGACCGGCTCCTGGTCAACTTTCAACAGATGATCCAGCGCGTCCACTACGCCGCCAGACCCGTCGTCGTTGCCACCCACGGCCGTGTGCTGGGCGGCGGTTGTGAACTCACGCTGGCCTGCGCCAGCCCGGTGGCCGCGGCGGAGTCCTACATCGGCCTTGTAGAACTCGCCGTCGGACTCATTCCCGGGGGGTGCGGCACCATGCGAATGGCGGCGATTTCGCACGAGCGCGCACCTTCCGAGCACGAGAGCCACATCCAGCCCTTTCTGACGACGGCCTTCGAAACGGTGGCCATGGCGAAGGTGTCCAACAGCGCCTGGCAGGCACGCGAATACGGGTTTCTGCCCCCCGGTTCCCCCATCGTCATGAACCAGGACCACCGGCTCCAGGCCGCCCGCCAGGAGGTCCTGCGCCTCTCCGGTCAGGGGTACGCGCCGCCCCCGGTCCGCAATGCCATCCGGGTTCTCGGGCAACCGGCCCGCGCGCGGTTCGAGGTGACAACCTGGAATCTGCTCCGGTCCGGATTCATCAGCGAATACGACCGCTATCTGGCCAACCGGTTCGCCTATGTGCTGACCGGCGGAGACCTTTCAGGCCCGGCCAACGTACATGAGGACTACCTTCTCGAACTGGAGCGCGAAGTCTTCGTCGCCCTCACCGGCGAAGAGAAGACCCGGGAACGGATCCACAGCATTCTGCGAACCAACAGACCCCTGCGAAACTGACCAGGATTCGTTTGTTTTCATGGACGTTAGTTCGAAAATATGTCAGTTGATCAAGGCGATTAGAAGGCGGATTACCAGGATACACCAGGTCGCTGGACGTCGACTGAAAGAACGTCATTCCATACGTCGTTACCACCCAGTTTCGGAGGTTATTATCACGACGCCCGGTTGCTGTATTTTTCGAATTGAGGCTGACTGTGATTCGTATGTTTTTGGGGAACGTTAAATCGAATATATGCAAGTTGACAACGTGATTAAACTGCTGATTACCAGCCAAGCTTCCGGGACAGGTACCGATTTGGGACCGGTTTGGATGGCGTTCCCGGGAGCGAGGGCATCCTGCCCTCGACGGTGGATGACTCGTCGCACAGGATGTTTTCCGCGAATCGGTATCGGGTTCAATGGACGCGTGAGTCTCTCGACGCGAATAGGGGCAGGTGCCGCGAAGTTCGAGGGCAGGATGCCCTCGCTCCGGTTACAGGTGGATCATGTCGTGACAGCGGTTGGAAAAGACGATGTTGGACAGGTGCTGATGACCAGGATACACCAGGTCACCGGACGTGAGAGGTGCAGCCCGCCATGAGCAACGAAACATACATCGTGAGCAGTGTTCGCACGGCCGTGGCCAAAGCAAAAAGAGGGGCCCTGCGCAACGTGCGGCCCGAAACCATGGGCGCGGCCGCCGTCAACGGCGCCATTGACCGCGTGGAAGGCCTTGAGCCGGAACGTATCGGCGACGTGATCATGGGCTGCGCGTTTCCGGAAGCGCAGCAGGGCATGGTTCTCGGTCGCGTGGTCGCACAGAAGGCCGGCCTGCCCGATTCGGTTCCCGGCGTAACCATCAACCGCTTCTGCGCTTCGGGTCTGCAATCCATCGCGATGGCTCACCAGGCGGTCTGTGCGGGACAGGCCGACGTGATCGTGGCCGGCGGCGCCGAGTCCATGAGCCTTGTGCCCATGGGCGGTAACAACTTCATGCCCGACCCGGATATCACGCGGGAAGACCCGGACCTGTACATCGACATGGGAAACACCGCTGAAAACCTGGTGGAGAGCGATAACATCTCCAGGGAGGACCAGGACAGCTTCGCCCTGCGTTCCCATCAACGCGCACTCGCAGCCGCCGCCGACGGCCGCTTCAATGACGAGATCGTGCCCCTCCACGTGGTGGAGACCATGTACGACGGCGGCAGGACCACATCCACCGAGAAGACGTTCAGGACGGACGAAGGGCCTCGCGCCGACACCAGCGCAGGCGCACTTGCCCGGCTCAGGCCGGTCTTTCGCGCGGGCGGCACCGTCACCGCCGGGAATGCCTCGCAGGTCTCGGACGGCGCCGCCGCAACGGTGGTCATGAGCGGGCGGACGGCCAGAGAACTCCAGGTGGAACCGATGGCGCGGCTCGCGGGTTATGCCGTGGCCGGCGTCGCGCCGGAAATCATGGGCATCGGCCCGGCCGAAGCTGTGCCGAAGGCGTTACGGCAGGCGGGTCTCTCCCTGGAAGATATCGGCCTGATCGAACTGAACGAGGCCTTCGCGGCCCAGGCTCTTGCCGTGATCGGCAGGCTCGACCTGGACCAGGAAATCGTCAACGTCAACGGCGGGGCCATCGCGCTCGGCCATCCCCTGGGTTGTACCGGCGCCAAACTCACGGCCACCCTCCTGCACGAGATGGCGCGTCGCAACGTCCGCTACGGCATCTGCACGATGTGTATCGGAAGCGGTATGGGCGCGGCGGGGGTTTTCGAGAACCTCATGGCGTAACGTGCATGAACGTTCTGACTTCAACCTGCGGCGTCCTGTCCCTTTCGTACGTCGAAATCTTCGGAGTTGCGGTTCTCGTGTGCGTCCTGGGCTTCACCGGCGCGCCGCTGTGGCTCTGGACGGTATTCTCGGCCGTGGGACTATGGACATTCGGCGCGCCCGGCGGCCTCTGGTGGGGGTTCGGCGTCCTTGCGCTGCTCCTCAACCTGCGGCCGCTGCGCCGCATGCTGGTTTCCTCCTGGATCCTCAAAATCCTCAAAGCCCTCCGCCTCCTTCCCGTCATCTCGCCGACCGAACAGGCTGCCATCGAAGCCGGCGGCCTATGGATCGACGCCGACCTCTTCTCCGGCAAACCTGACTTCAGGCGACTGAGCAGGGAACCCTACCCGGATCTGAACGAACGGGAGCGCGGATTCCTCAGCGGCCCCGTGGAAGCCGCGTGCCGACTGGCGGATGACTGGCAGATTCACCGGGACCGGGACCTCCCGCGGGAACTCTGGGAGCACCTGGGCGAGCAACGGTTTTACGGTATCATCATCCCCGAGGAATACGGCGGTCTTGGATTCTCCGCAACCGCGCACAGCGCAATCGTCGGTAAGCTGGCTTCACGCTCCATGCCGCTTGCCGTGACGGTTATGGTACCCAATTCCCTCGGGCCGGCGGAATTGCTGATCCATTACGGCACCCGCGAACAGAAAGACCGCTTCCTGCCGCGCCTGGCGCGCGGCGAAGAGATTCCCTGCTTCGCCCTCACCGAGCCGAACGCCGGGTCCGACGCCGGCAGCATCCGGTCCAGCGGGGTCGTCTTCAAGGGCGAGGACGGGCGGCCGTATCTGCGATTGAATTGGAACAAGCGATATATCACGCTTGCTTCCATCTCCACTTTGATCGGCCTGGCCTTCAAGCTCAGGGACCCGGAAGATCTGCTGGGCAAGGGCAGCAATCCCGGTATCACCTGCGCCCTCGTACCCCGCGATACGCCGGGCGTTGTGGTGGACAGACGGCACGATCCGATGGGCGTGCCCTTCCACAATGCGCCCACCGAGGGCCGGGACGTTGTCGTTCCGGCAGACGCCATCATCGGCGGTCCGGACGGCGCCGGCCAGGGGTGGCGCATGCTGATGGAATCCCTCGCCGCCGGCCGCGGCATCTCGCTGCCGGCAACCGCGGCCTTCGGCGCCAAGCTGACCGCGCGTGTGGCGGGCGCCCACGCCACCGTACGCAAACAGTTCGGCCTCTCCATCGGCCGATTCCAGGGCGTGGAGGAGCCGCTCGCGCGAATCGGCGGGTTTACCTACCTGATGGAGGCCGCGAGGCGTTTTACCTGCGGCGGCCTGGATAGCGGCGCGAAGTCGGCCGTGGTCTCCGCGATCGTCAAGTTCAATCTAACGGAGCTCCACCGGCGCGCCATACTGGACGGGATGGACATCCTGGCCGGCAACGCCATCGCCCAGGGCCCCAGAAACCTGCTCGCGCGCTCGTATCTCTGGGCGCCGATCGCCATCACCGTGGAAGGCGCGAATATCCTCACGCGGACGTTCATCACGTTCGGGCAGGGCGCGATCCGGTGCCATCCGTACATCTACGAGGAAATTCAGGCGCTCAGAGCCGGCAGCCTGCGCGCCTTCGACCGCGCCTTCTGGGGCCACGCGGGGCACTTCATCCGCAATGCATTCCGCGCGGCGCTCCTGGGCCTTTCTCGCGGTTATCTGGCCGCTTCGCCCGTGCGCGGGCCGGCGTCCCGGTACTATCGCAAACTGGCCTGGGCATCGGCTTCATTCGCCTTCCTGGCCGACGTCGCCCTGATCACCCTGGGCGGCGGCCTGAAGAAAGAAGAGAAACTGTCCGGCCGCTTCGCCGACATCCTCTCATGGATGTACCTGGGCACGGCCGTCTTGCGCCGGTTTGAAGCGGAAGGGCGCAGACCGGGCCACCTCCCCTATCTGCACTGGGCGATGCAATACGCGCTCGCGCAGATCCAGCTTGGATTCAGCGGCCTGTATCAGAACCTGCGCGCCTTTCCCGGCCTCGCTCTGGTCTTCCGCTACCCGGTCGCGCTGTGGTCTCGCCTCAACCCGATCGGCCGGATGCCATCGGATGCCCTCGGCGGCGACGTTGCCCGCGCCATCCGGACACCCGGCCCCGACCGGGATGCACTGACATCGGACATCTATCTGCAGGACCCGGCCGATGATCCCCTTGGCCGGCTCGAAGCCGCATTCGAGCTTTCCTGCAGGGCCGAACCCGTCTCCCGTATCATCAAAGAGGCCGCGCGTGCGGGCCGGCTATCGGGCCGGGACCCTCTCCGGCTGGTCGAACAGGCCATCGAGAAAGAGCTGATCACACAGGAAGACGCGGCACTCTACCGGCGCGCGGAGACGGCCAGAGACGAGGCGGTCCGGGTGGACGCGTTCACCCCTGAAGAGTACCTCCCGTAACCCGACATATGGTAGCATGCCGAGACGGCGCTGCAGCGGTTTTCAGACGTTTGAGACGATTTCACGGGGAGCGCAAACCATGCAAGGCCTCATGATGGACTACCCCCTCACCATGGAGCGGATCCTCGAGCACGCCAACCGTCTGTACCCCCGAAAACGCATTTCTACCGTATTGCCCGACGGAACCGTCCACCGGTACACCTGGGCGGACCTGCACAGCCGGGCGAAGCGGCTCGCCGGCGCGCTTGCCGGCCTGGGTATCGAACCCGGCGATCGGGTGGGGACGTTCGCCTGGAACAACTACCAACATCTGGAGCTGTATTTCGCCGTACCCGGTAGCGGCGCCGTCTGCCATACGCTGAATATCCGCCTCTCACCGGACCAGCTGGCGTATATCATCGGCCACGCGGAAGACAGGGCCATCTTCGTGGATGCGACCCTGCTGCCCCACTTCGAAGCCGTGGCAGCCAGACTCCACCGCTGTCCGCCCATCGTCATGTTCAACGTCGAACCGGGTATCCGGACCGCTCTTCCCAACCCCATCGGCTATGAGGACCTGATCGCCCGCGGCAGCGATTCCTTCGAATGGCCCGCTAACGATGAAGGCGCGGCCATGGGTCTCTGCTACACCAGCGGCACCACCGGAGAACCCCGGGGCGCGTTGTACTCGCACCGTTCGATGTTTCTGCACACCCTCGGCGTGAACCAGTCCAACTCCGTGGGCCTTGTCGAATCGGACGTCGTCATGCCCGTCGTCCCGCAGTTTCACGCCATGGCCTGGGGACTGCCGTATGCCTGCGCCATGGCCGGCGCGGAACTGGTGCTTCCCGGACCCCACCTGAACCCCGCCGCCCTTGCGAGGGTGATCGCGGACGAAGGCGTCACGGTTGCCGCCGGCGTCCCCACCATCTGGACCGGGCTGTACGAGGAGTTGAAAGTCAATCCACGCGACATCTCCAGCATTCGCGCCCTGATTGTGGGCGGGGCCGCCATGCCGCGCGGCCTGATCGAAGCCTACGAAACCGAACTCGACGTGCCGGTCGTACACGCCTGGGGAATGACCGAGCTCTCGCCCCTGGGAACCGTCTCCAGGCTGCAGCGGCATCATCGCGCCCTTCCGGAAGCGGACAGGTGGGACGTAAAAGCCAGGCAGGGGTATCCCATTTGCGGTGTTGACATGAGGATTGTGGACGATTCCGGTAACGAGGCACCCTGGGACGGCAGCAGCATGGGCGAGGTACAGGTGAGGGGCCCGTGGGTGATCGGAAGGTATTACAGACAGGAACCCGCGCCCGACCACTTCACCGCCGACGGGTGGTTTCGGACGGGCGACGTCGGCTTAATGAGTCCGGACGGCTTCCTCACCATCACGGACCGGACGAGAGACCTCATCAAGAGCGGCGGCGAATGGATTTCGAGCGTGGCGCTGGAAAACACGCTCATGGACCACCCGGCCGTCACCGAGGCCGCCGTCATCGCCGTTCCCGATGCAAAGTGGACGGAACGTCCCTTCGCCATCGCCGTTCGTTCGCCCAACGCGGACCCGGTCACGGCAGAGGCGCTGCGGGCACACCTCGCGTCGGCATACCCGAAATACTGGGTGCCGGACAGAATCGTCTTCGTGGAGCAGATCCCCAAAACCAGCGTTGGAAAGCTGGACAAGAAAGTCATCCGCCGGCATTATACGGAAGGAACGTTCGGATAACCAGCCGCCACCCGGGAAGACAGGAACCGCAATGGCTCTCCACCTGAAGAACCCTCACAGCATCCTGGCCGTTTTGCAAACCCGGCCCCAGGACGTCTACGAAATCCGTCTTCCGGAGCCCGTGGCCGGCCCGTGGAGCCGCGTCCGGTCGTCCGCCGCGGAAATCGGCGTCAAATTGGGGGGCGGGAACCGCGCATCCCGGAGGCAGAGCCGGACGGGACGGGCCCGTGGCGCCGAGGCGGTTGTCAGGGAACGACGCGCTGTCACCGAACAGGAGCTGTTCGCGAACGTGCCTGAAACCGGACTCTGGCTCGCGCTCGACCGTGTGCAGGACCCGCACAACGTGGGGGCGATCTTTCGGACCGCCGCCTTCTTCGGCGTCCGCGGCATCCTGATCACGCGGGACCGCTCCGCCCCGCTCACGGATGCCGTGTACGACGTCGCATCCGGCGGTGTCGAGCACGTGCCCTTCTGCTTCCCGGCCAATCTCGGCAGGGCGCTCGACCTGGCGCGGAAGGCGGACCTCTGGATCCTGGGCGCGTCCGAACACGCCGACACAGGCCTGGAACGGATCGCGGCCGACCGTCCCTGGCTGATCGTCCTGGGCAACGAGGAGCGCGGGCTCCGCCGTCTCACGCTGGACAAGTGCGACGCCACGTGCAGGATTCCATCGGCGGGACACGTCGACTCGCTGAACGTCTCCGTGGCCGCGGGAATTCTCATGCAGAGACTCGCCAGCGGGCCTAATGAGACCCCCAGATAGACTCTCGACCAATCCCGTACATCCAGGTTGATTTCACTGAGCTTGTCGAATTGCATTCGCTCGCCGAAATGCGGTCATTGAGCTTGTCGAAATGCCCTCGTTTCGTTATCCGGTCGGTATCCGATTTAACGTCCTTCGCCGACCCTTCGACAAGCTCAGGGAGCGGCTCGGGGGCCGGTTCCTGAGCGTTGCCCTGAATGGGTCGACGGGCCAGTCGAACTCCCCGCTCTTGTGATCAACTCCGATTTGCCGTATCTTTTTCGATAAATTCGGGGGAAAGGCGATGGCCGGGACCATCTTCTGGGACGTGGACACCCAGTACGACTTCATCATGCCGGACGGCAAACTCTACATCCGGGACGCGGAGAAAATCCTGCCCAACCTGGAGCGGCTCACGGCCTGCGCCCGGCATCGGAATATCCCCATCTTCGGGTCGGTGGACTACCACAACCCCGGCGATCCGGAGATTTCTGACTCGCCCGACTTCCGGAACACCTTTCCACCGCACTGTCTCAAGGACACCCCGGGCCAGCGTAAAGTCACGGAAACACACCCGGTGAATCCGCTTTGGATCGACGGCGCCGCGGAAGACACAGCGGCGCTCGACGAACGGGTCCGGAATCACACGGGCGAGGTCATCTTCCGCAAACAGCGCTTCGACGTCTTCACCAACCGGAACGTGGAGCCCGTTTTGAACGCCGTCAGGCCCGGGCGCATCGTACTGTACGGCGTTGCCCTGGACGTCTGCAACGCCTACGCCATCGACGGCTTTCTGGAGAGAAACACCGCGCCCGTCCAACTGGTGCTGGACGCCACGCAGGCCATTGTCCCCGAACGCGGAGAAACGCTCGTGGAACGCTGGAAGGCACGCGGCGTCACCGTCGTTTCTACCGACGAGATCACTCAATAGAGTGATCCAATGCTGAAAAAGCGCATCGCCCTGGGCTTCAGGACGATGCGCTTTTCTGTTTTCGGCGCGAGCAGACAGGAATGTCCGCTCCACCCTGCAGATGTGTTTGGCGCAGAATCTTCTACTCAGACGGTTTTTCCGCGGATGCCGCCAGGTCCTCGAACAGGGTCTGGTACTTGACGTACCCGGCAGCCTTCAGCTCGTCCGCGGGAATGAACCTCAGCGCGGCCGAATTGATGCAATAGCGCAGTCCCGTCGGCGCGGGGCCGTCGTTGAATACGTGGCCAAGGTGGGAGTCCCCGTACTTGCTGCGCACCTCGGTTCGCGTCATGAAGAGACTGTTGTCCACGTGCTCCACCACGTGTTCCGGCACGAGCGGCCGCGTGAAGCTTGGCCATCCGGTACCCGACCGGTATTTGTGCGTAGAACTGAAGAGTGGCTCGCCCGACACGACGTCCACGTAGATGCCCGGCTTCTTGTTGTCCCAGTACTCGTTGCGGAACGGCCGCTCGGTACCGTCTTCCTGGGTCACGTTCCACTGCAACGGCGTCAGTTTCCGGCGCAGCTCCGCGTCCGGAGGTTTCATCCACGTCCCGCCGGAGGGTTCGGCCGGCTTGTCCCGCCCCCAGGTCTGTTCAATAAACCGGTCGCGGCCGGAACCCTTCCGGTAGCGGTTGTAGTGGGCCGGATTCTTCCTGTAGTAGTCCTGGTGATATTCCTCCGCGGTGTAAAAGATCTCGACAGGCCGGATGGGCGTGACGATGGGGGCGCTGAAGCGACCGGATTTCTCCAGGGCCTCTTTCGAAGCTTCCGCCAGTTGCTGCTGCGTCTCGTCGTGATAGAAGATGGCGGACGAGTATTGATGACCCCGGTCATAGAACGACCCTCCGGCATCGGTGGGGTCGAACTGCATCCAGTACACGTCGAGCAATTGCGCGTAGGTGACCACGGCCGGGTCGTACGTGACCAGCACCGCCTCGATGTGGCGGGTGCTGCCCGAACTGACCTGGCCGTAGGTTGGATTCCGGATCTCCCCGCCGGTATAGCCGGATACTGCGGAAACAACGCCCTCGAGCTTGTCGAACGGCGCCTCGATGCACCAGAAGCAGCCGCCGGCAAAGGTGGCCTGCTCCACGTTTTTCGTTTCGGAACGGCCGTCCCCGGGGCCCAGGGCCAGGGCGACAATGACAACGGCAGCGGCCATCAACAGCACAAGTGTTGTTTTCATCCGGGTTCCTCCTCACGTTCACGGCGCTCGGGCCGAACACGTCGAAAAAGATAGCCTCTACGTATGGGACGCCGGCGGACGGCGTCCGGTTGCATGAAACACGCCGGACCATGGCCCGCTTACTGAAGGAAGAAGGAAAAAGGAAGAAGGAAGAAGTCGCGGTAACGATGACGTCTGTCACTTCTGCAATCGGACTCTCGAAAGATTCGAATGGAAGCGGATTGCTGAGGAGAGCGGAAAACCGGTGGCGTGCGGTGCTGTCGTCTCCCGCTCCCGGACCTACCCCCTGACCCCCTTCCTAAAGGAAGGGGGAACGGCGAAGGGTCGATTTACCGGGCTTGCAAGCGTGTCGGGAGGGCGTTTTCTGTCAATCACAGTGTTTTTAAAAGACCGGCAAGGCGACGTCCGGCCTTTCCCCCTCTTTCCTTTAGGAGAGAGGGCTGGGGAGAGAGGTCTGGGCAGGGCGGAGGGGTTGTATTTGATCTTGTCTTTTGCTTTTGATTCCAGCTGATGGCTGACGGCTGATAGTGCGCCGTGAAAAGGCGCGGATCTTCAGTGGGTGAGATTCCCACCCGACAAGTGTTGCTACAGTCGGTAGCAACCGGAGCAGGGACGAAGGAAACGACATCTCTGAAGCCTCCGGTGTAAAGGGTCGCAA
>CAZKDZ010000210.1:0-41519 GCA_964551635.1 uncultured bacterium
CTCCCAGCACACGCCACAAATATCGCTTGGACACGACAAATCAGTCACAGCCGCGGCCCTTTCATTTCTCATGTCACACGGAAGCTCCTTCTGCTTCCATAAATTGCATTTCCTCACGATTCATGAATTAATCAGGCTAAATGTATCTCACCAGCCCGCCGTCGACGTCTATGGATGCTCCGGTAATGTAGCTTGCCCGTTTGCTCGCCAGAAATGTCACCACCGCCGCGATCTCGTCCGCTTCCCCCACCCTGCCCAGAGGTGCCTCCCGGCTCGCCTGTGCGTAAACTTCATCCAGTACCGCGTCCGGCGCGAAATAGTCCAGCGTACTTCCCCAGGCCTGGCTCTTCACGTTGCCGGGATTCACACTGTTTACAAGAACGCCGTACTGTGCAAGGTTGTCTGCAAGACCTTTGCTGAACGCGAGGCATGCCGCTCTGTCGGTGCTGTTGGCGATGTATTCCGGCGCAATCTGGCGTCCGACAATCGAGTTGATGTTGATAATCCTGGCCTGCGTACTTTGTTTCAGATAGGGAAGTGCGGCGCGCACGCAGCGCATCGCCGCGAACAGCTTCACATCGAGGTCCGCGCGCCAGCGAACCTCATCCACCTCTTCGAACGTACCCGGAAGCGCACTGCCCGCGTTATTCACCAGAATATCCAGGCCCCCCAGCGCGGCTGCGGCCTGTTCCACGAACGCCCGGACGTCAATGTCTTCCGTTACATCGGCAGCGCCGGAGTATACGTCGACACCGGTTTCCTCACGGAGCGCCGCCGCCGTTTCTTCAAGTGCGCGGGTCCCGCGGGCGCAGATCGCAAGGTCGGCGCCTTCCCGTGCGAGTTCCAGCGCAATTGCACGGCCGATACCCTTGCTGCCGCCTGTCACCAGCGCCCGGCGGCCCTTCAGCCCAAGGTCCATCAAACCCTCCTGCGTGCCGGACTGCCGGTGCAAGGCCGTGCCCGGAACGCGTTCAACGACCCCATTGTACTCAGTACATGGCACCCGTTGTCACGCGGATGTCTTCCCCGTTGATTCCCCGCGCTTCATCCCGGCACAGATAGACGACCAGGTCGGCGATTTCCTCCGGGCGGAGGAATCTCCCTTGTGGATAGGATTTCATGACCTCCCCACGCATGGCTTCCGGCGAAAGGCCCTGGTCTTCCGCCCAATGCCGCAGATGCATATTCCCGGAGGGTGTCTCAATTGTGGCCGGGCTGACCGTATTTGCCGTTATTCCGTGGGGAGCCGCTTCGAGCGCAAGCGACTTGCTGAACCCCAACAACCCGTGTTTGGATGCCGCGTAGGCGCTGTAATTCGACGTGCCGATATGGGAATTCGTGGAGCCTACGGACACGATACGCCCCCAACCGTTTTCAATCATATGGGGAAGCGCGTACCGGGCGCACAGGTAGGGTCCGAACAGATTCACGTCAACCACGCGCCTCCACGACCGGTTGTTGTGGTTGAGAATCGGGTGTATCACATTCGTGGCGGCATTGTTCACGAGGACGTCCAGCCTGCCGAATGTCCCGACGGTCCGGTCGATCATGTTCTCTACGTCCGTTGTGGAACTCACGTCTCCGTCCAGACCGATGCACCGCACCCCCGTCTCTCCGATTTCACGCCGGGTTGTATCGATCTCGTCGACGTCCGCGAAATATTTCACCTCGCTTTTCACCCGTTTCGCGCGCTCGCCGCTCAAGGACATGATACAGACGTCGGCGCCACGCCCCGCCAAGCGCAGCGCGATCGCCCTCCCAAGTCCACTCGCGCCTCCAGTGACAATTGCAGCGCGTCCCTTCAGGAACAGATCGTCCATAAGGTGATTCCCGACTCTGCGAACGGGGAATTCATACTGCCGAAACAAGCCGTTTCCACGCGCCGGATACTGCAGTGGCGAGTAACTTTACGTGGCGTATCGGACCACCCGACGATCCAAAAACGGTGCGGCTATCGATTCCGTCAGGCAACCCTTAACTCCAGCAGGTACATCACCATCACGTTTTCCCGGTCGAAACTCAGGTAGAAGGCATCCGACAATTCGGAGACCCGCTTGATCTGATCCTTGTTTTCATCGAATAACGGGCCGAAATGAAAAAAGCTGAAATCGATGACCTTCGCTTCCAGCCCCGCGGCCGAAACCAGCTCTGAGGTCCGAATCTGACTCAATGCCGAAATCTGCATCAGATAGGCTATGCCGTCGTCCGCCAGCATCTCCGGTAGCAGTGCGACCAGGTGATCGAGCAGATTCCTGCCCCAGAAATCCGCGGGCCGGTGTCCGGATGTCTGATGGATCGGATCCACCGGCATCTGATAAAGGCTGCCGATCACCACGTCATAACGTTCTTCCGGAATATACGTGTAGAGATCCACAACCCGTCCGGAAATACGGTCGGCCACACCGTTGCGAAATGCGTTCGTCATTGTATTCCCGATGGCTTCTTTCTGAATATCGATAGCCAGGACCTGTTCCGCTCCGTTCAATGCGAGTTGCACGGACAGGATCCCTGTGCCGCAACCCACGTCCAGGCAACGCTTGCCCCGACCGGCGCCCGTTCGAAAGAGGTGCTTCCAGACCAGAAAGCTTCCCTGCGTGGGCGCGAAAACGCCCGGATCGCACACAATTTCAGGAAATGGCAACGGAAAGAGCGTCGTCCCGTCCTCGTCCGCCCATGGCCCCGGGACAACCGCATCGTCCTTTCGGCTTCCGGGCGCCCGGGATGTCTGCGGCTGGACCCGCATTCGACCGGGCCGGGTGCAAGCAAGTGCTTTTCTGGCTTCGTCGATGTGATCCGGAGTGACGCCGCAGCACCCGCCGACGATCTGCGCTCCCTCATCGCGCCAGGTACTGGCCAGCGCCGCGAACCGCCCGGGTCCCACGCTTTCGTCATGTTTCCAACCCGGATCCAGGTAACGCCCCAGATTCGGGTACACGCCCAGCGGCAGATCCGTAAAATCCCTGAGCCATGAGATCATCCCCGGTACATGTTCCACCGGCAGGCAATTGATCAGCAAAGCGCCGATCCCCATCCGCTGGAACCGGCTGGCCAGTCTGCCGAAATAATCACCCTCAGGTCCGCCCCAATGCTGTCCGTGTACGCCGCACAGACCCTTTCTGCAGCGCCGAAAGCTCAGCCATACAGGAATACCCGTCTGAATCATCAATTCGATTGCCGGAAGCGTGAGGTCGTCCCGAAGGATTGACATCGTCTCCATCAGAACAAGGTCGGGCGGATCGTCTGCAAACACCCTCGCCAGCAGTTGCAAACGCTCAAGTCGCTGAGCCGTATCGATGTCTCCGTTTACGCTGAACGCTACGGCGCACTCGTCTTCCCTGCCCAACTCCTGATTCGCCTGGCGCGCCAGACTGATGCCGCGTCGCGCCACGTCCATCCAGTGCGATATTCCCGCGTCCCGTGCCGGCCCTCCCTCGTCAATCCCGGACCCCTCGAGAATTCCCCAGGTATTGGTTGAAACGACGTCACATCCCACTTCGACGAAGCGCCGGTGCACATCCAGCACCTTGTAGGGTTCGTGGTACAGTGCCCAGGTACCCCAGAGGCTGTGATCGCTTATGGCGTGATCCTGAAGCCCAATGCGGTCCAGTTCGGTTGCAACACCGCCATCCAGGATCACACAACGGTCCTCGACGATGGATTGCTGGATGCGGCAGTAGGCTTTCGAGGAAATGCCGCCCATGCGGAATCCGCTCCGATGCGCCGGAATCCCGGCCGTCCGTCGACTGTTCCTTGTCACCCGCAACGAAAGCTAAAATTACGATGAGGGTCCATCCCATTGAGATGACGCGTGAATGGACCAACTCCGCCAAAGATAGCCCGGAATGGCCGAATGCACAAATGCAATTCTGATAACCTTCACGTCGCCGACGACCTGCAGAAACATCGGCTGAATTTGATAATCACCTTGTTTTCCAGGATGTTCATACAAGAAAAAATCCCGGTGTTCCGAACCGGGATTCAAAGGCCAACCTTGATTCTACATCCATAGCAGTCCGTTGAAAAAGTCCATCCGGGCTACGGTCGGCGCTTGCGGTCGAAAACCTGCATTGCGCTCCCTCGCCGAATCGCTGGATGGGACTCGGTCGCGCGCCTTGTCTTCGACCACAATGACTCGGCCTCGCCTGCAGAGCGACTTTCTCAACGAACTGACAGGGGTACGTAAATCCGGATGTACGTAAGTAGATAGAGGCGATTTGACTGCGGATTACCAGAGCGAGGCTAATTCAGTGAACACGCACCGGGGCCTCTGGGGTCTCCGCAGGTTCCGCATGATCCAGGGACCGCACTCGCATCGACTTGACCGCTGCCGCCACTGACAGCAAATACCGATAGCTGCTTTTTGAGATCGCTGCTGCCGCAGGAAGGGCAGTACGGTTCCTGGCTGCCCTGGACCAGCGTCTCGAAGGGATGTTGGCAATTTCTGCAGATAAATTCGAATATAGGCATCGCCTTCTCCTTGTTATACGACCCGTTCCGGGTGCGCATACAGGTTGAAACCCTTCTTTCGGACGAAACCCGCGAGGGTAATACCCACATCGGATGCTAGATCGACCGCAAGAGAGCTGGCCGCAGAGACGCTCGCGACAACGGGTATGCGAGCGACCGCCGCTTTCTGGACGATCTCAAAACTGGCTCTGCCGCTCACGGTCAGCAGGGCGGCTCCCGCCGGGGTACCGACCAACCGGTCGAACAGCAGGGCGCCCACGGTCTTGTCGACGGCATTATGGCGCCCAACGTCTTCGGAGCACACAAGCGCATGGCCATCCCGATCGAATGCGGCGGCGGCGTGTACGCCACCGGTATGGGTGAACGTGGGCTGGATCCGTCTCATACCGTCAATCGATTCAATGAGCAGTTCTGCCGAAATTTTCGGTCCGGGCGGCAACGCGGAACAGCGCGCCACCAGGTCGGCAACGTCCTGTCTGCCACAGACACCGCAAGCCGACGTAGTGAGCGTACCGCGCCGGCTGGCACTCACCCGTTCGATATCCAGACTGTGCCCGGGCGCGGGAAGCACGTCAATTGCGTTTCCGTATCCTTCGGTCCCGGGTCGTCCGCAGTGAAAGACCCGCCCTACGTCCTCAATTGACTCGATGATCCCTTCGGAGAACAGAAAACCCACCGCCAGCCGTTCATCTTCTCCCGGCGAACGCATGGTAACGGCAACCGGATCCCCCGCGGCGCGGATTTCCAGGGGCTCTTCAACCGCGAGTTCGTCGTGGATCGAACGCGGCGGGCAACTGTCATCCAACCTCGAAACCACGCGCTGTGTAATCCCTGGATTCAACTTCATCCTCAGGGTGTATTTGTTTCCGGCACAATTGCTTCTATACGAACCGGACATACCTTCAATTCAGCCGTCTCCGTAACCGGATCGTAGCCGGACCCAGTAAGCACATTTACCGGAACGTCATTGAACCCGAAGCTTGCGAACACGGTGCCAGGGGGTGACTGCCGTGTCGCCTTTACCTTGATCTTAATGGAACCCCGCGCGCTCGACATCTGACACCAGCCACCGTCGGAAAGACCCCATGCCGCCACGTCCGACGGATGCACCTCCAGCGTCTCTTCGCATAGAAAATAGTCCATGCCTGCCGCCCGCCCGGTCTGAGTACGAGTATGGTAGGCCTGCAGCCTGCGACCGGTTGTAAGCCATACAGGGAAGTCGTCGCTGACCGTCTCCGCCGGATTTCGATAGCGATGCTTCGTGAAGATGCCCCGGCCGTTTGTGAACTCACCCGCGTGAAGCATGGGCGTGCCCGGATGACCGGCTTCCGGTACCGGCCAATGGTACCGGCCGTGTTCGACACGGTCCCAATCCAACCCTTCATAGATTGGAGACACGCTGCACAGTTCGTTGAATACTTCTTCAGCGGAAGCGTATTCGAATCCGGGCGTTCCCATCCGTTTCGCGATCTCGCTTATGATCCACCAGTCAGGACGGGCTTCTCCCGGTGGCGGGACCGCAGCGCGCAGCCGCTGGACGCGCCGTTCCGTATTCGTACACGTCCCGTCGGTTTCCCCCCAGGCCGTTGCCGGCAGCACCACGTCCGCAAGTTCCGCGGTTTCGGTCAGGAAAATGTCGATCACTACCAAGTGGTCGAGGCTCTGCAGTGCGTGCGTGCAGTGCGCCCGGTCCGGGTCGGACACGACCGTGTTCTCCCCGTCGATCAGCATAGCGCGGATCCGGTCGCCGCACTGGTTCAAGGCCGCCACCTTCGTAATCCCCGTTTCAGCTGCCAGACGCTGTCCGTAGAGCCTCGAGAATTTCTCCGCATTCTCCGTGTCGTCACACGGCTGGAATCCGGGGAATTTATCCGGAATGGCTCCTGAATCGCCCGCCCCCTGGATGTTGTTCTGGCCGCGCATCGGATTGATCCCCGTGCCTTCCCGCCCCACGTTTCCCGTCATCAGGGCCAGATTACAGAGGCATTGAACATTGTCCACACCGCAGATATGTTCGGTTATTCCCAGCGTATAGTAAATCGCCCCCCGGGCCGCCTCGCCGTACCAGATCGCGGCGAGTTCGATGTCCTTCGCCGGCACCCCGGTAATCCGCTCGGCCCATTCCGGTGGATACTCCTTGACATGTTCAATGAACTCCTCCGACTTCACCGTCCGGCTTTTGACAAAGTCGTTGTCAATCAACCCTTCCCGTGCGATGACATGGGCCATAGCCAGCAGGAGAGCCACATCCGATCCCACCCGCAGTGGAAGATAGAGATCAGCCATCTCAGCCAGCGGAATGCGCCTCGGATCTGCCACGATCAGCTTTGCGCCGTCCCGTATCGCTTTCTTCAATCGCGTGGCGGCCACCGGATGACACTCGGTCATGTTCGTCCCGATGCAGAAGAACACATCGGGCTTGTCCATATCGACCAGCGGATTGGACATCGCGCCCCTTCCGACCGTGGCTGCCAGACCGGCAACCGTTGGGGCGTGTCAGGCACGGCTGCAATTGTCTATATAATTCGTACCGAATCCGGCGCGGATAAATTTCCCCATCACGTACGCAGCCTCGGTAGGCGCGCGACCCGACGCCACTCCGTACGCGCTGAATTTCCCGTGTTTCGCTTTCGCATCGCTGAATCCCCGAGCCGCGCGATCCAGGGCCTCGTCCCAGCTCGCTTCGTGCAGCCTGCCGTCTTCGTGGCGCACAAGCGGCGCCTTCAGGCGATCGCCGTGATGCACGAAGTCGAACGCAAACTGTCCCTTGACACAAAGCGCACCCTGGTTCGCGGGGCCGTCCATCGCGGGCTGGATGCCCACGATTCTTTCCTTCCTCGTCATCAGGTCCACGGAACACCCCACGCCGCAATACGGGCAGATTGTGCGCGTCTTTTCTATTTTTCCCGGTTCGCCTGTGGCCCGCAACGCCTTCTTGTCCGCAAGCGCGCCCGTGGGACAGGTCTGAATGCACTGCCCGCAGAACGTACAGGACGATTCTTTCAGCAGCCCGTCGAATTCGGTTACGATCTGCGTATCGAATCCGCGGCTCATCACGCTGATCGCGTCGTCCCCCTCCTGCTCGGAGCACACACGGACGCAGCGGTAGCATGAGATACATTTGTCGTAGTCCCTCAACAGAAACGGATTGTCGTCCTCCACCTTGCTGCGTCCGGAATGAGAACCCTTGAACCTGCCGGTCCGCGCGCCGTATCGATCCACAAGCGTGGAGAGTTCCTGCGAGGCATACCCGCTGAGGGGGTCCACGTCGATCCCTGGGTTCTCGGACGCCACCATCTCCAGCAACACCTTTCGATACCTATGTATCGCATCCGTCTCCGAACGGACGACCATCCCGGGTGTCGCCGGCGTGGTGCAGGAAGCCACGGGAGTCCGGGCGCCTTCCACATCCACCACGCAGAGGCGGCAACTTCCGAAGGGTTCCAGCCGGGCGTCGTAACACAGGGTCGGCACGGATTTCGAGTGCCTTTGCGCAACGTCGAAAACGGTTTCTCCATCGGAGTACGGGACCGTCTCACCGTCAAGGGTTATCGTAGCCGTTCCGGCTCTTTCCCCGTCTTCGACCATTTTGCTCCGCCTTCCCGCATACGTGCGTCGTGTCCACAACTGAACGGACTACTGCCGCAAAACGTGCCTTTCGACCTGATCCGGAAAATACTTCATCAGGCTCTCCGTCACCAGAGGCGCAGCAGTTCCCAGGCCACACGCGCTGGTGGCCATCATCGTCTGGCCGATATCATGTACTTCCGCCCGCCACGGCCCCACCTGCATCGGTCCGTTCACGCCGTTCAGCCGCTCCATCAACCGGCGCGTGCCAATGCGACACGGGAAACACTTGCCGCAGGACTCGTCCGCAAAAAAGGCCATCGCGCCGTGGGCAACCTCAACCATGTCCCTGCTGTCGTCGAAGACGATAATGCCTCCGGCGCCCAGAAAAGACCCGAAACCCTGCAGGCTGGGCTCGTCGAGAGTCGCTTCCAGCGCTTCGCCGGCAACAAAGCCGCCGGACAATCCCGCCATAGTTACCGCCTGGATGTTCCGGCCATCGGGGGCGCCGCCGCCCCAATCGTAAAGCAGCGTTCTCAGGGGCAGACCGAACGGGACTTCGTAGTTGCCGGGATTCGTGATATCGCCAGACAGGCTGATGACTTTGGTGCCTGGCTGAGCGTTCAACCCGAGATTCCGGTACCAATCCGCGCCTTTACGTATGATCTGAGGTACGGCAACCAGCGTCTCAACGTTATTCACCGCCGTCGGCAGGTTCTCAAACCCGTGGGTAACGGGATAGGGCGGCCGGTTTCTCGGAAACGGATGCCTGCCCTCCAGGCTGTTCAGCAATGACCCCTCTTCGCCGCACACATACGCCCCGCCGCCCCGCCGGATATGTATCTGAAAGTCGAGATCCGACCCCAGAATACCATCGCCAATCAAGCCGGCGGCCTCCGCTTCTTCGATGGCGCATTCAAGAATGTCGAGTGTTTGAGGGTATTCGTACCGCAGGTAGATGAACCCGCGCGTGGCGCCGGTTGCGTACGCGGCGATGACCATACCCTCCAGCACAGCGTGAGGATCATAGTCCAGCAGGGCCCGATCCTTGAAGCAACCGGGTTCTCCTTCATCCGCGTTGCAGACAACCGTTTTCGGACCGTTCGGGGCTTCAGAAACCGCCTCCCACTTCGGTCCCGTGGGAAAGCCCGCGCCTCCGCGGCCAGACAGCCCGCTTTCCGTGACTCGCTCCACGACATCAGAGGGCTTCATCCGAGCAATCGCGTTCTTCAGTCCTTCGTACCCGCGTGTCGCGCAATACCCTTCGAGATTCGAGCGGTTCGGCGCACGAATATGCCGAAAGACGCACTCCTCCAGTTCGCCCGGGTTTTCCGCCGGCAGCGGCGTCGGAACTTCCCTGAGGCGACGGGCATTCGTCCCCACCAGAACCCGGTGGTTGTGAATCACCGGCACCGGTTCGTCACACCTGCCCGCGCACGCCATTGGGACGCCGTTCAGCGCGTTGCACAGCTCTCGCGCGCCACGAAGCGCGCAAATGGGGCCGGTGCAGACGCGGAAATCGTCAAGTCCGCCCGGCTTGCGGGAAATGTGGTGGTAAAACGTCACGGTACCGAACAAGTCTGCCAGTGGCGTATTCAACCCGGTGGCAATGGACCGAATGGCCTCATCCGAGACATGTCCATCCCGATCGTGGAACGCGTGCAACAACGGCAACAGAGGCGCGGGTTCGTCCTTCCAGCGTCGAACCAGTTCGGCGTCCGAAGGGTCCGCCATTGAACACTCCCTATTGATGCCAGCCCGGCAGAAAATAACGCCCACCGGCATTCGGCCAGCGGGAGACGCTCGTGTTAGCCCGGAATAATATAGACAAGATAAATGTAGCTGTCAAGGCGGGTTACGGCAGGTCGAATCTTGAAAACCAGCTGCGGATTTTGTATCGACCATGAAATGCGGAGGGGCAACGCTGGTCGCAACGCGGCTGGCGACGGAGTCGGTCACAAAGGACTTGGAAACCGTCAAACCGGAAATTACAATTGTGGGCAGACCGGACCCCCCGGCTCCGATACCCGGCGTTCGCCGGCCGATGCCGCTCAACTTTCTTCAACGTCGTTCCAGGAGGCTCAGGTGAACCTGCACGATACGAACTGGCCGACTTCCGATGAAGAGGAAGTCTACTGGCAGAAGGTTCGGGCAGACTATATGATCGACGACGATGAGGTCTATCTCAATACCGGATCCGTTGGCGTGCAACCCAGACCTGTATTCGAGAAGATGATCGCGATTCAGAGGGATGTGGAACGCAGTCCCATCCGGAATCGGGCGAAATATTCGGACGCCGTGGACGAAAGCCGCGTCCGGCTGAGCAACTTTATGAACGCCCGGCCGGAGGACGTCGCATTCACCTGCAATATTACTGTATCCATTAATATGGTTGTCAATGGCCTGGACTGGCGTCCCGGTGATGAGATTCTGGCTTCAAACCATGAGTACGGCGCAATCGACCATTGCCTTCATCAGGCGGAACGTCGCCATGGGGTTGCGGTCAGACGTGCAGGAATCCCTGCGGATGCCGACAGTCCCGATGCCATACTGGATGCATTCGAATCCGGATTTACCACCCGCACCCGACTGGTACTTTGCAGCCACATCTTTACCCGGACGGGCCTGATAACGCCAGTTGGTGCGTTGGCCCGCCTCGCCCACCGGCGCGGCGCGATGATCGCGGTCGACGGCGCCCACGCGCCCGGTATGATCCCGCTGGACCTGGATGCCCTTGATTGTGACTTTTACGGCGGCAACTGCCACAAGTGGCTTTGCGCGCCGAAGGGTACCGGGTTCCTTTACGCAGCGCCACACGCGCAGGAGCGCTTGAATCACATCGTTGTGAGCTGGGGATACAGCCGTGAGGGGCCGAAACGGTACGGGGACGGATCGCTCCGGATCAACGATCGTCCGTTAATGTGGGGAATCGAGAACTGGGGAACCCGGGATCAGTCCGGTTTTATCGCGGTTGGCGATGCCGTGGAATTCCAGGAGCGGGTTGGCAAACACCGGATTCTGCGCAGAGGCCGGGGACTCGCAGCCTACCTGAGGAAAGGAATGGAGGCAACGGGATGGGCGAGACTGCTCACACCTTGCAGGGCCGACATGTCCGGTTCAATCTCGGCATTCCAGGTGACTGGCTTCGAACACCTCGACCTGTATGACCGATACCGGATAACCGTGCCGACCCAACGAGTCAATGGCGCCCACTGGATCCGGGTGTCTACCCACATTTGTAACGGTTTCGACCACGTCGACCGGCTCCTCGAAGCCCTGCGCGAACAGCGTCCCGGCTGAGAAGCTGTCTTAAAATTACCGGCGCTTTTTCTCTCGCGCGAAGGCCGCCGGGAGTATTTAGACAGCTTCTGAGTATCGACATCACGGCATGTTCCGAAAACATCAGCTCCGTACGCAGAGCCCTTTCGCATGAGTACACCATACGCCGCTGACCGCCGACATTCAGGGGCTCCGAACCCACTTTGAGTCAGCACTGTCAATGGCGTCTTCCATGCAATTCACGGGCCGCGGTCGAACACCGGGAACGCCGAAATATCCGTGTACGAATCGTGGTTCTCCATCGCGGATTAGGCCGGACGCGGCGAACGGACCTTGCCGCAGACTGAAAATGTGAATTGAGATTATACGTGTAAGTGCATAAAATTCAATAAAATAGACAGATTTACATACAAGTATATTAAAAACAATAAATTATATGAATCCCCATGTTTTGAACTCCGAATCATGCCGAGCAAAAATTCGTGTAACTTCTAGTAAATTTTTTTCTTGCGGCAATTGGCACTTTGGGTCTATATTATGTTCCGATACGAACGGGCGTGTCAAACGGGAGGACGAAATGACAACAACCAAAAAGGATCTGGCGCTCGAAATATCCGAACGGCTGGGCGTCAAGAAGCAACTCGCCTACGAGGTTGTGGACACGCTCTTCAGGGCAATGCGCGAGAGCCTCATTTCCGGCGACCGAATCGAGATTCGCGGTTTTGGTGTCCTCGGCGTAAAGGACACCAAGCCAAAGCCTGCGGCGCGTAACCCCAGAACAGGTGAAATCGTTTACGTGCCCGCACGAAAGAAAAGCTACTTTAAAGCGGGCGTACTCATCAAGAAAGCGCTCCACCAGCCGCTGGATCCAACCAGCCAGGAGGCATCCGAACCGCTGCCCAAGTAGCAGGACCCCAAGCCGGCTGAATCTGCGACCACAGATTCGGTCGTTGTACGAATCTACGGACACCGGATCCCTCGAAGCAGTCCCCCGGAGATCGATGAAAGCGGAGCGTCAGAGACGTTACTCCGCTATTTCTTTTGTAATACGACCATATCCGGCTGATCGCGGCTATTACAAACGGGCCACGACCCAACAGGAGTCCTTCATCGGCAATGGTGTGCCCTCGCGCATCTTCCGCAGGACGTTAATCGCGAGGCTTCCGAATCGACTTGCGCTTCGCGCGTGTCTTCCGCCCTTCGAGCCTAATGAAATACCACCATCTTCAGTTCGGTCATCTCCTCCACAGCATACTTTGGTCCTTCCTTTCCCATCCCGCTGTCTTTCAATCCGCCGTAAGGCATCAGGTCAGCCCGCCATTGAGGGCCCCAATTCACCATAATATTGCCCGACTGAACCCGGTTTACGAACTGCATTGCGTGGTCCAGGTTCTCCGTGAACAATGCGGCCGACAAACCGTAATTGGTGTCGTTGGCTGAGGAAATGGCCTCGTCAATTGTTTCAAATCGGGTCAGTCCGACGGCCGGACCAAAGAGTTCGTCGCATGAGATCCGCATTTTGGGATCGACGTCCGCAACCACAGTTGGCGCGTGCAATGTGCCGTCCCGGTCTCCGCCCACGATTATCCTTGCGCCGCCCTCCCTGGCCTCGCGTATCCAGGCGCCAACCCGCTCGGCATCTCTTTCACGGATCATCGGACCCATGGCAACCGACTCATCCAGCTGATTGCCGATTTTCATGGCCTCCACCTGAGGCTTGAGTACGTCAATGAAATCTTCGTATACGTCCTTGTTGACCATGACACGCTGCGCCGAAATGCAAACCTGCCCGGCGTTGGCAAATCCGGTCGCGGTCGTGGCGGCAGCCACCTTGTCCAGGTCGGCGTCGGGCATTACGATTAACGGGGAATTGGATCCCAGTTCCATCGTCACTTTCTTCAGTCCCGCCGTCCTGCAAATCTGTTCACCCACGTCTCTGCTGCCGGTGAAGGAGATCTTGCGGACACGGGAATCAGACGAGAGCAGGTCGCCGATTTCGCCTCCGGGCCCCGTGATGCACTGCACGGCTTCGGCTGGCGCGCCTGCATCCAGAAGAACATCCACGAGTTTCAAGGCGGAGAGCGGCGTGTCGGTGGCCGGTTTAATGATAACCGAATTTCCGGCCGCCAGTGCAGGTCCTACCTTGTGGCAGACCAGATTCAGAGGAAAATTGAAGGGCGTTATGGCCACGACAACGCCACAAGGTACTCGAACGGTAAACCCGAACTTGCCCTCCGCACCGGTCGCGCCGTCCAGCGGGATGGTCTCGCCGTAGAGTCGTTTTGCCTCTTCGGCCGAAAGTGTCATCGTATCGACGGCCCGTGCGGCCTCCCCGCGCCCTTCGGAAATGACCTTTCCCTCTTCGGCCGAAATGGTCTGCCCGAAATCCTCCTGGCGTTCCACCATCAGTTCAGCTGCGCGGTGCAGAACACGATATCGTTCGTGGGCCGGCATCGCCGCCATGATTTCGGCGCCCCTGGCCGCTGTCGCAAGGGCGGCCTGTACGTCCCCGCTGTCGGCGCGAGGTACCGTATCGACAACCGAGCCATCGTACGGGTTCAGCACCTCGATTTTCTCATCCTTGTCCATCCAGCGGGAATTGACGAACATCTGCATGATCTTGCCTCCTGCGAAATGACAGCTGAGTCGGATCCGGTCCGCTCTTCAACGGCCCACGGCCGGTGCGCACACCATTATGTTCTCTTTATTACGACCAGACTGATATCGTCGTGAGGTTGACCGAAGTTGAGTACGTCCACCTTAATCGCTTCGAATATTCCGTGTGCCGAGAGCCCCTTGACCCCGCGGAGAATGTCCTCGAGCCGTTCGGGGAAATATTCGTCGTCGCCCCGGCGATGGTCTGCCAGCCCGTCCGTATACAGCAGCAGAATGTCTCCCGAACCGCGCAACGTCCACTCGTTGATCTCATATTTCTTCTTGAAACCAAGCACACTCTGAATCGCCTGCCTGTCTATATCTTCCTGTGATGGCAAAGTCCCGATGGGAGGAAAATTCACAAACAGTTCCTCGCTGATATCCATTATTCGATTCTGCAAATTCGAGAAAACGATCGGCATGGGATGGGCGGCAGAGAGAAATTTGAAGGTGTCGTCCTCGCTGATCTCTCCATAAATCATCGTCAGAAACTTGCTGACGCTGGAAGAATTGTAGATCCGGGTATTCAGATTTTCGAACAGTTTCTCGGTGATCGTACCGAACTGGTCCAGTTCGTAGATAGCGCCCAGCAAGAAAGCCTCGTGCAGCATTCCTGCCAGCATCGCGTCCGTTATCTGATGTCCGGATACGTCCACGAGGGCGACTCCGGCCATCCGCTGGCATCTCCTCAGATTCGCAGCTACGGTACCGCGTCCTTCTTCCTCCGCCTTTTGTATCCGTGCCTCCAGATCGTACCGTTTTTTGAAATCCACATAGATGATATGATCTCCACCGATCAGGCCGTCAAGCGGAATCGTTTCTCCGTAAATATCGATTCCCTTTAATTTTGGGATCTCACCCGAAGGCGGCTTGATATGCTTGACGATTTCCTGAAAATTCTGCAATTCGCCGGTAAGGCGGTGCAGGGACTTGATGACATCGATCGACGATTCTTCCATGGACGAACTCCAGACCTGCACGGATCATCGGAAATCGCGTTCAGATGAAGATACGAAAAGTCTCTTGCCGAAACAACAGCAGAACGGCAATAACGTAAAAGAGGGACACCCGTTGCACACCGGTTGTCCCTCTTCAATGCGACCGTGTAATCCAGCTCAGCTCTCAGCTTCTTCCTCAACTTCCGCGTGACCGTTGGACGTCAGGTATTCATACGCCTTGTTCAGGACCAGGATCGCCTTGGGAATGTCGTTCACCCCCAGGCTGCTGGAACGTTGCCACTCGCCCTGCTTGTCCCGGTAGCTTCTCTGAAACGAGACCGTACGGACGTTGAAGCTGTCCTTGCCGCGGCTGTATTCGTTATCGAATACGGAAGCGCTGCACGAACCGTGTCTGAACGTGATCTCTGGCTGCGCCATGGTTTCCACCTCCTTTCCTCGGTTGTTCCCGTTCCCGCTGCAACGATCCGACCGACCCTGCACGCAATAAATCTACGTTGCCGCGAGAATGGACTCCTGCACACATTTGATCGTCCCGCACGCCGACCCCTGCTCCGATCCGGGTTCGGACATGGTCGATTGCGCATGGCGTCTGGCGGTTCATTTAATCAGAACCACGCGCATGGTACGGACGCGCGGTCCGTTTCGCAGTCGAATCAGGTATATGCCCGTTCCAACCGATCGCCCCAGGTAGTCGCGTCCGTCCCACACGATTTGATGGTAACCCGCGACGGACGCAATCGAAACCTGTCTGACGGGTTGTCCCAGAACATTGTAGACCGTCAGATCTGCCGGATCGCCGGTGCTTTGAAACCCGATGGTCGTATGCACATTGAACGGGTTCGGAAACGGGCGCTCCGGGTAGGCGTCCGGAGTATCTGCAGAGAATCCCATCGAGTCTGAAGAGGCGGTGTCCGCCGGAGGTGTCGCCCGTCCCGGTGAAAGCGGCAGATTTGAAATGCTGTTGTGCGGCAGCCATTCACCGGGTCGTTGCGGGTCGGGTACCAGTGACGCGCCAATCTTGCCCTTTGCATATCGCACATCCACCAGCGTATCCGGGCCTGCCGGCACAATCAGCAGGATCCTGTCCTCGGCATCCAGCCCGTCCCCTATCCTCCCTCCCGCTGAAAAACAGCCGATTGCGTCTCCGCGCGTCCCCCTGCCGAACAGGATGAACCGCGCGCCTCCTTCCAGGACCGAGCCCCCGGGAAACACAAACGGCCTTCCATCGTCGTCGCCAAGCGTCCAGCCAGAAAGATCCACTGCGAACCCGGCGGTATTGAGCAACTCGATGAACTGATCTCCATACCGGTCGGTCTTTCCATCTCCACTCACATCCGTCATTGGATCGGCCAGAATCTCGTCAACAGCGACGAGCGGCCGCGGCAGTACCGTAATCGGGAATGTCAGGATAAGACTCTCGGCGCCGTTTCGACTCATGGATACCCTTATCACACGTGGGCCCTCGTCTCCGCGCCGGGGGCGCCATACGAGAGATTCGCCCGTATCGTCCAGAACAGGTCCCCCGTCCACCTGAGTCTGGATACCCTCTCTGGTATCCATTGACATCCTCCACGTCAGGCCAACGTAGGCAACGCTGTCCGGGCGGCCTGACGGATGAAGGCCAGGAGCTACGACATCTATGGTGAACAACTGTTCAGTCGTGTCGCTTTGGTCCGTGGCCGTGATGACGACCGGCCAGGATCCGGTATGCTCCGGCATACCCTCCAGATCGGTTTCCGTCCAATTCAGCCATGCAGGCCGCCGCAGTACCGAAATGGACACAGGGTCCCCTTCGGGATCCGCAGCCGACGGCGTGTAAACATAGGACAAACCTCGTATGGCCAGCGTATCAGGTTTCGAGACGAATATGGGGGGACGATTGGATGGAGGACTCTCGCCGCCGGGGTTGCCGTCGTTCCGGTCCCCGGAATCGGCGCTGTCTCCGTCGATCCCGGGATGAACCCGGACAAGCGCGCTGGATGTGATGTGTCCGAGTCGCGCATGCGCTACCGTCTCCCCCGGCGCGACGCCGAGTAACCGTCTTTCCGGTTCGAGCCGCGCGATGGCGGAGTCCTCGACGCTCCACTCCAGATGGTCCGTGACAACCGTTACGGTATCCGAATCGAAGATACCGTCTGCGGAAAGGATGTGGCTGGATCCTGAATGTATGTCCAGCGTGTCGGGGACGATACGGATGGCAACCAGCATCGGCGCGGCGCGGCCGGGTGAGGTCAGGCCGGCGAAAGGCAACCGGTCGTGCCGGTGCAGCGTGGCGTCCTCGAGGCGGACCAGTGAGACGCCGTCGGGCGCCGCTTCAAAGCTGATGATGTCGATCGTATCCGCACCACCTGGCGACAGAAACACAACTGTGTCGCCGGAATTCGAGAGGCCGTCGCCGATCCGACCGTCATCCACAAGTGCGTTTTCCGGAAACCCAGACGCCGATCCGCCACCGAACAGGACCAGGAAACCGCCGGGTGGCATCATCGTGCCGGCGGGAAATTCAAACAGATGATCCATCCGCGTGTCATCGTCGCCCAGCATGCACCCGTCGAGCCGCACCGTGTCGGATCGGGGATTCCAGAGTTCCACAAACTCGTCCTGGAATCCATGGCGTTCGCCGTCGGCATTCGTGTCGCCGTCGGCCCCGGAGGCGGGATTCGCGAGGATTTCACTGATGATCACACCGGCCGGAACTGTCACCGGAGTCGTTCCGTCCTTCGTTTCCCCGTCATCCGACGCCGCATCGTTCCCGACGACGGTACCATTTTCAGATGGCAACCCGGGCGAATAGATCCCACGCCCGGGAGGGGTCTCGTGGGGGACCCAATCGGCGCCGTTCCACACCAGCGACTGGTCGATATCTCCTGTTGCAGTGTAGTCGGCCCTGGCGAGCGTATCGTTCAGAGCAGGATCGATCAGCAGAATCACATCGGACTTGTCGGTCAAACCGTTGCCGATACTGCCGTCATCCACGAATACCTGGCCCCCGATTCCCTTCGGTTGACCGCCGCCGAACAAAACGGCGCGTTCGCCGGGGTGAAGTCTGGTGAAACCTGGAAACCTGAACTGCCTGCGTGCCGAAACATCATCGTCGCTCAACCGCCAGTTCGATATCCAGACAGCGTCAGGCCCGTTGTTCAGAATTTCGACAAATTCGTCCGTCTGGCCGTCTTGCATTCCGTCGCCATTCACGTCTCCGTTCCTTCCGGGAGGCGGATCCGCCAGAATCTCGACAATTGCAATACGCGGTCGAGGTTCAACCCAAACGTCAAATTGCCTTGCGGTCTTCTCTCCGGAGCCGCTCACCGCAGTCTGCCAGAAACGAAAACGGCCTTCCTGTTCAGGCCTCCATGAAATCTCGCCGGTAGCACGGTCCCACACGACGCCTTGAACCTGGGATTCCAGATGCACGAATCCCCCGTCCAGATTGCGAATGCTGGGCGTAAATCGACAAAGTGCGCCAACCCGACACCACGATGGCGGGGTGTCCAGAAATTCCGGCCGAGGGGTTTTTTCCGTTTTCACGGGGGCCGGCGGCTTCGGGTGCGGCCGGCCCGGCGAGAAGGTACCGCCGTCCGGCAAGTCGGCATGCGGGGAGTAAACGCCCTCGGCGAACCGCACCACGGAACGGTTCAGGTCGCCGGTTACCCGAAAGTCGGCCACAGCAACCGTATCGTCCGCGACGGGGTCGACCAGCAACACACGATCCCCCTTATTGGTCAGTCCATTACCGATGCTGCCGTCGTCGACAAAGACAGGTCCGGCGAAACCTTGCGGATTGCCACCACCAAACAGGACAGCGCGCATCCCCGGCGCAAGCGTCAGACCGTCGGGAAAGTGAAATCGCCCGCCGGACCCGACGTCGTCGTCGCTCAGCCACCATCCGCCTATTGTCACCGGCTTCGAGTCGACGTTCAATATTTCAACAAACTCGTCCGCCTTGCCGTCCCTCACCCCGTCCCGATTGGCGTCGCCGTCTGGACCGGGAGCAGGATCCGCCAGTATTTCGTCGATAACCACCTGGGCCTCCGAACGGATTATGGACCCGGGATCCACCGTCGTATCGCCTGGTGTGACTTCGATGGGTTCTATCACATTGGGCGCACGTCCGGGTGAAAACAAGGCGCCGTCACCTGGTATTTCGCTGTGGAGCAGAAAGGGACCACGCCCCTGCGGGTGGCGCACGATCGATTGATTCCGGTCCCCTGCTTTTCCCTCGTAGGTCGCAGCCGCCACCGTATCTGTCGCAGATGGATCGATCAGATAGACAGCGTCGCCCCCGTTTCTCAGGCCCCCTCCAATTGCTCCGTCGTCCACGAACACAAGCCCTGGAATACCTGCGGGAGAACCACCGCCGAAAAGAACAAGCCGATGACCGGGTTTCAATTCGGTGTTTTCAGGAAACGTGAACCTTGATCCGGGTATTGTCCCCGAATCGCTCAGCTGCCAGCCGTCCAGCCTGACCGCCTTGAATCCGATATTGAGCAGTTCCACAAATTCGTCCTGACTGTGGTGGCGGGTCCCGTCGCCGTTGGCGTCGCCCTGCTCGCCCGCCGGCGGGTCTGCGAGAATTTCCTGGATGACGACGACTTCACGGACGCCTTCCCCAACGAGCGGTATATCCAGTGCGCCACTGCCGGTTTCGACGGACAGACTTCCGGAATAGACATCGACGTCGTTGGGTTCAAATCGGACCGGCAGGCTCGCGGCCCCCTCCGGCGGCAATACGATACTTGTGTCGCCAGGGAGATCTCCAATGAAATGGAACGCGTTTCCGACGATGCTGATGGACGTCAAGACCAGGTCGCCGCGGCCTTCATTTGCAACAGCGACGCTGTCCAGGACGGAAGTCCCTGATCGCACCGGACCGAAACGGAGCGTATCCGGTGTGACGACCGCCTGTGCCCAGAGTCCTGTCCGGTCAGGGACGAGGAAGAGGAGGAAAAACACGAGGACCTGTTTCACAAATCTCTCCTTCCAGAGGCGCCAACACGTAATACCGGGCGATGCAATCCCTGTGCCAATTGAGGAACTGTGGCATAAGTTAATTTTAATCAATATTTTACATAATTAAACCACTCGAGTTGATATACCATGGATGAATACAACTTTCAGTATGGGCGGTTGCAATTGAAACCTCGCTCGCGGACAAAAAAAACCGGCCGAAATGCGGCCGGGAATTTGAGAATCTCCACGCTCGTCAGTTGTGCCATCCGAGGGGCGGCGACTGGAAAGCCGGTTGGCTATGCATTCCGCCGCCAGGGTTTCCGCGCAACAGAAACACGTTTGTGCCGACCGTCTCTCGCCTCCCCAACCCTGATTCCCCTTGACACCGAGGAGACCGCACGCGATTTTACGCGGTGTGGTCGGCGTTTCACCTTTCAGCGGCCGCTGGCCGACCTCTTCACAGCGTCAACAGTCCATATTGATCTCAATCGTCCTTGCCTTGAAGGAGACCAGGATGCATCAAAACGTCATCCTGCCGGACAATTTCAATGACCAACTCGACATTCCCAACGCAGCCGAACGGCTGAGCGAGGCGCTCGACGTTGCACGAAAAATCTCCGACGCAGGCGTACCCCTGCTGCCGAATCCGGACCATGCCGCCATTTTCGTCGATCCCCCGCATCTCCTCTCCGGCCGATTGAAACGCATCGGTTACATCGCCGGCTGGGACACCCGTTGCTACCCGTCTCCGGTTGACGGGCACGACTACATTAATGTCCCATCCGGGTTGCCTGAGGACAGCCCTGCTCGAAACAAGGGCTGGTTTGACTACGTCGCCGTCGTCCATCCCGTGGATGAGGCTGCCCGGGACCACATGCTTGCCCAGGGTCACGGTAATCCATTCATACACCACATGACCTGGGGTATCGTGCCGCCGTTACGGGATGATGAGGACGACTTCGAGTACGCGGGGAAGGTGATTCCCTATCTTGCGAGGTTACGAAAGACTATCGGGGAGGCTTTGGACGAATCGCCGGGTGCGCTGGTCATGGCGTTGCCGCAATCGGTATGTGCCGATGCCCGGTTGAGGGCAAGCCTTCCAGAATGGATCGGCGGATTGGACCCTGTCGAATACCAGGTCGAGCCGATGCAGGGCGGAGGATTTCTGCTGCAGTTTTTTGTCCTGACCGGAGGAAGAATCGAGGTCGCACTCCGATCGGGCACACGTCAGACTTTCAATCCAATGAGTGTTCACAAGATCTCAAAGGATGAAATCAGCGCGGTTCAATCCGGCGGGTAGGCTGTTCGGTTCACGGCACGTCCAACCGCACGCACAGACAATAAACAACCGGCGGAATAGAATGCATTTGCCAATCTGCACTCTGATTCCGCCGGTCGATTTTTTTTAAACCCGTGGACCTGCCACCTTTAAATCGACTTTCTGTACCTGGCGGGATTGATTTTCAACTGATCTCTATACTTGGCAACCGTACGGCGAGCAATGGCGATGCCCTCATTCTTCAGCGAATCAGCGATTTTCTGATCACTCAAAGGCTTTCTGGTGTTCTCTTCCGCAATCAACCTGGAGATCTTCTGTTTTACGCTCCTTGCGGCGATGTCTTCGCCATCGTTGCGGGTCAGTCCGCCGTCGAAGAAATATTTCAATTCGAACACACCGTGCGGGGTCTGCACGTATTTCCCGTTGCTCACCCGGCTGATCGTTGAAACGTGCATATCCACCCGGTCCGCGACCTCCTGAAGCACCATGGGTTTGAGAAAGCCAACTCCCTTGTCGAAGAATGCGCGTTGATTGTCGACAATACACCGCATGACCTTCAGCATTGTTGTGCGGCGCTGGTTAATCGCGCTGATGAACCAGCGGGCGGAATTCAGACGATCCACGACGAATTTCCTGGCCTGACTCCCGGGTTTTCCGGACTTGCTGAGTAGTATTCTGTACGCGGGGCTGACCCGCAGGACAGGAAGATTGCGGTCGATCAGCGACACGACATACTCGTCGCCCACCTTCTGTACTTCGAGATCGGGTACGACGAGATTATGATTGATACGGCTTTCCCTGTAAATCATCGGCTTGGGGTTAAGGCCCGATATCACGCTTTCGGCGTGGGCAATCGCCGCCCGGTCCACGCCGAGCGCCCTGCTGATCTTCATATATCGACGGTTCACCAGATCGTCCCAATAACCGCGTACGATACCCATTGCAAGAGAATCCTCCAGCCCTTGCTCAAGAAGCTGGATCGCCAGGCACTCCTGGAGATCTCTTGCGCCCACGCCCGGCGGATCGAACGTCTGGATAACCCCCAGGATTCGCTCCACAGATTCCGGCTCACACCCGAAAACTGAGACAATTTCCTCGATCTGCGCCTGCAAGAAGCCGTCTTCGTCGATATTGCCGATGATGTACTCGCCGATCTTCCGATCACCGGCGTCCAGATCCGTAAGTGAGAGCTGGGCGTGCAGTTCGGCCTCCAATGATTCCTGCCCGGGACCGTCGTACTCCCACTCTTCAGCATTGGGATCGAATTCATGCCGCGGCACGGAATACCCGGCATCGTTCAGGAGCTCGTTCCACTGATTCTCGTCCATCCGTCCGTCGGCCGATGCCGTCTCGCCGAATTCAAGGTCCGGCGGATCCGTATCGTCAGCTTCCTTCCGCCCGGCGTCGTTATCGACCGACTCCATGCCTTCCGACTCCGTCTCCCACTCCTCGTCTTCGCGCCCTGTCTCTTCGGATACCTCCAGGAGTGGATTTGTCTGTAACTCCTGCTGAATCAACTGTTCCAGTTCGAGCGAGGGCATCTGCAGCAGCCGCAACGACTGGATGAGCTGTGGCGCCAGCTTCTGCTGGAGGGAAACGGTCTGGGTCAGTTGAATCATAAGACTTTACAGATCCCATGAACGACGTACGAAACGGGGCCGGGAGGAACCTTCGAAGGGTTAATCGTGCGAAGGGGAAATGCCGTCAGGCCGCATTTCAACAGGTTGGATTGAAGTTAACAATACCCGATGGAAAAGCGTCGTTGTCCGTTAAATCCGTGTTCGCCCTTCCATCCACTTCGAGGAAATAATAAGGAAAACAGAACCAGGTGACAATCCCAATCTCGTGTCAGTCCAATCGAAATCTATCCCCGAGGTAAACGCGCCTCACGTCCGGATTTTCCGCCAACTCGGTCGGGCTGCCGGAGGTCAGGATCCTTCCGTCGGAGAGAATGTAGGATCTGTCGGTTATCGCCAGGGTCTCGCGAACATTGTGATCCGTAATGAGGAGTCCGATCCGCCGGTCCTTCAGCGCGCGGACGATGGCCTGGATATCTTCTACGGCCTTTGGATCGATGCCGGCAAAGGGCTCGTCAAGCAGGAGGAATCGGGGACGCCTTGCCAGCGCGCGCGTAATCTCCAGTCTGCGGGCTTCGCCGCCCGAAAGTCCGTCCGCCCTGCGAGTCGCGAGACTCGTGAGACCCAGTTCTTCCAGAAGCGCCTCCAGACGGGCCTCCTGTTCCATGCGTGACAGATGAAGTGTTTCCAGCACAGCGAGGATATTCTGCTTCACGGTCAGTTTTCTGAAAACGGAGGGTTCCTGAGCCAGATAGCCGATGCCTTTCCGCGCACGAACGTACATCGGCATACCTGTTATTTCCTCGCCTCCGAGGAAGATCTCGCCCTGCTTGCACGGAATCAGGCCCACAATCAGGTGAAATGTGGTCGTTTTTCCGGCTCCATTCGGACCCAGAAGGCCTACCACCTCTCCCGGATTCACTTCAAGGCAAACGCCGTCCACCACCCGCCGGCGCTGGTATGCTTTAACCAGGTCTCGTGCCCTCAGTATCACGGCGCATCTCCGGATTCCGCCGGCTTGTATCGGCCACGTACTCCACCCTCCGCGTGAACGTCCGTGAGCCTGCCGCCATCGAACGTCAGTTTCACGGAATCTCCCGAAAGCCGGATATCTCCGGTCTTTTCGGTTTCAGATCGATGGGTGCATCGGGCAGTTTCAGTAATGAGGACGTCACTCACGGCACCTTCTTCGAAGCCAATCGCAATGAAACCGCCCGAAATCCGACTGACCGCAACGCTATCCGACGAGACATACGCACCGATGCCCTTCCCTCGAACCGTCAGGCTATCCAGGTTCCCGTCCGAAAGGTCCATGCAGATTCGATTGCCCTTGAGGTCCACGCTGGCGCCATCGCGCGTGATCAACGTCGCTGAAGCCTCTCCGGACGCATCGATGGTGACGATCCGGCCTTCTGCCATGCCCAGCGCAACCGAATCGGCATGAACCGCCTGCCCGCCGTTATATTCCGGCTGCACCGCCTGCTTATACAGCGTCGCGGCGCCAGTCAGGACGACTTTTTCCAGCGTGTTGCCACCCGCGCCGTACACGTGCATCCGATCGGCGTGCGACGTCACCGAGTCAGCCCATGTTGTATTGTTCTGGATCCAGACCGCAGATGTCCCGCCGTCCAGTTCCAGCCTGTCCGCCGGTGTGAAATAGCGGCCACGGGGGGCGCGCGCCCGGATCCCTGCGTGCTCCATGCGGACCCGACCTGAAAATCGCAGGCGATCGCCAAGGTCGGCGAAACGCATCGAATCCGCGCGAACGTCAAGCGAATCTTCAGGTGTGTCGGATAAAAGTACGGCCTGAACGCCACCCGATCCCGAACCTGAGTCCGCCAGCACGTGATACGTCATTGCAGGTGCACGAAATGAAATCCGCTTCCGGCTATAGGCAAGTGTAACCGCGCCTTCGGCCTCCAGCAGGTTTGCCATTTTGCGGTACGTCACGCGCCTGGCATATAGCAGCCGGTCCTGTTCAATGACCCGGACACCGCCCCGAAAGCTGGCCAGTTCGCTTCGAGGATGATACGTCAGGGCATCGGCTGCCATCGTTCTGGCGGAATCCCGATATGTAACCCGGCCAAAGAAACTCGCCCGTGACAATCCGCCATCGGGAATCCACATGCGCGCCGAATCCGCATTCACGCTGAGCGCACGCTCAGTGTGCCGGTAGGATACGCCGCCCACTTCAATCCGTAAAACGCCCGCATCCCGCAGAATCGTTTCGCTACGGTCGGCACGGATCAATTCAGTTGCGCCAACAGGAGATGCCGTTGACGTGAGATACCACAGTAAAAACAGGGAGAAGAACATACAAGAGGAAGGAAAGGCGACGATTGCGGTTAGACAGACTGTTACCGGAGAGAATCCGCCCCGCCCAGTCGCGTTAAGACCTGACGCATCCTCCACCACTTGAGATCTGAAGATGCCTCGAACCCTTCACCGGTTTCCTCGCCGTCGGGCCGCCGGAGGGTCATCGGCCCGTTTCCCGTAATCATCTCAGTCTGGCGGTTCCATCGTAGCGTATCGGTCTCCAGGCGAGTTCCGTTGGCAGCGACGACGGCCACGTTTCCAATGACCACCATGTCCCCGGATTCTTCGTGAATCTCCGCCTGACGGGCCGTCAATTCCGAGACTCGCTTCCGCCCGGAACCGTTGAAAAAGGAAACAGTCACACCGCTATCGAGGAGGCCTGTAAATGTACGATCGAACTTCCTGTAATGTCCTGCCGTGACTTCGGCGCGCTTGCGGCCGTTCCGCGTAACAACCGTGTTCCATCCCCACGCCTCCTGGTCCGGAGGTCTTGGGACGGCATTCTGATTGGTTGGGGGCTCGGACGACGTCGAACAGCCTGCCGCGAGAATAAAAAACAGGCAAACCCTGTACGAATACGAAACCGGGGACGTTCGGCCCGGCTTCATGTCTCCAACTCGATCTGCATGGAATCCTCGCGGCCCGCTCCGGAATAGCGAATGGACGCGTTGATGAGGCCGTAAAACAGGGGCGCTGGACGTTCCAGCCGGGACTTGAACTCCGGATGTGCCTGGGTTGCAATGAAATATGGATGATTGGGAAGTTCCACGAATTCCATCAGCTTGGTGCCGTCTTCCCTGCGGTGGAATCCTGAAAACACCAGCCCGTACTCCTCCAGCAGATCCACATATTTTGGAGCAACTTCATAGCGGTGCCGATGCCGCTCGACCACCGCATTCTCGCTGGGCAGGATCACACCACACCTGAACATCTGATCGGGAAGCTGCCGCAGTTGCTGGATTCTCCATGAATCCTCCTCCAGCCGTCCCGTTTGTTCGTAGAGATCCAGTACACGGGATTCCCGTCTCAATACGGCGGCGTACCCACCCAGCCTCATCGTACCGCCGTACCGGTTTTCTTCTATGATCTGCCGCTGCGCATATTGGATATCGATTACCGCATGGGGCGTATCGGGATCCATCTCGACGGAATTCGCGTCGCGCAATCCGGCGACGTTGCGGGAGTATTCAACCACGACCATCTGCAACCCGTAGCACAGACCAAGGAATGGGACCTGATTCTCCCGGGCGTAGCGGACGGCATTTATGGCGCCCTCAGCGCCCCCTTCGCCAAAGGCTCCCGGTACGATAATACCGTGATATCCGGCAAGCGCCTCCTCGACGTCGTGGCGCTCGAGGCGGGCGGAGTCGATCCAGTCGATCTCAACTTTCGTATCCGACAGGGCGCCGGCGTGTTCCAGGGATTGATTGACGGAGATATATGAATCCTGGAATTCATAGTCTCCTATTCCCACATATTTGCCCACCATGGCCACGCGCACGCGTTCTCTTGGAGCACGAATCATCTCAAGCAGTTCACACCAGCGATTCCAGTCCGGCGTATTTTTCGGAGCCAGGCCGAACTCATCGAGTATCTTCTCGCCCAATCGATCCTTTTCGTATTCCAGCGGTACCTGATAGATGCTGTCGACGTCGGGCGCCGAAATAATCCGGTCCGCCGAGATATTCGCCGAGATCTCGATTTTTCGCTTCCGCACGTCGTCCAGCGCTTCCACGGCACGGCAAATGATAAAGTCCGCGAATATTCCGTTTTCGCTCAAAGACCGGATTGCATGCTGAGTGGGCTTGGTTTTCATCTCCCCTACGTGGCCGGGTACCGGAAGGTAGGTGACCAACACGTAGATGACGTTTTCCTCGCCAACTTCCCGCTCGAGACTCTTCATTGCAAACAGAAAGGGCCGGTTTTCATCGTCGCCTATCGTGCCGCCAATCTCTACCAGCGCAATATCGAATCCATTCGCCGAATCCGTAATGCGCTGTTTGATTTCATCGGTGATATGGGGAATCGGCTGAACGGTCTTGCCCAGATATTCTCCGCGACGTTCACGCTCGATCACGGTATGGTAGATCTGTCCGGTGGTCAGGTTGTTGGTCCGAGGAAGATCGATTCCAAGGAATCTCTCGTAGTTCCCGAGGTCGAGATCGATTTCGCCGCCGTCGTCGGTTACCCACACTTCTCCGTGTTCCGTCGGGCGCAGGGTACCGGCATCGTAATTGAGGTATGGATCGATCTTGATGCCCGTTGCCTTGTATCCGTACTGCTGCAGGATTTTTCCGATGGACGCCGTAGCCAGGCCCTTGCCCACACCGCTCATTACACCGCCGGCGACGACAATGTATTTGGGTCCGTTGTAATCACTCCGCTTGACCATCCGCTCCTCCACGTGCCCCAAAAAACAACGGCGGCGTTGACAAACCCGCCGCCGTGCCCTATTCGATGACTTTCGGAACCCTGAAATGCCCGTGGCCTGAACTCGGCGCATTCGAAAGCGCTTCTGCCTGCGACAGAGATGCAACGGGCGTATCCTCACGAAACACGTTACTGACCGGTAGTACATGTGACGTTGGCGCAACGGCGGTCGTGTTCAGTTTCTCGAGAGCAGCCGCATAGTCAAGCATCTGATTCAGGTCGGCAACCAGCCGTTCCGCTTCAACCGTATCGAACCTCAGCCGGGCGAGTTGCGCAACCTTTCTGACGTCTTCCTGCGTAATTGACACAAAAAAACCCATGAAAATGGATTGAGGTTAAATCCGGACTTCACTGTGATGCTAATATGTGGCAAATCAGACACGAAATCAAGTAGATTCTGGCAATTGAGGCGCCCTGCCGAATGTCCGTACGGCCCCGGGTCATCCCGGTTGAAGTCCGGCGAAACGGACGACCACCTTTTTTGTGATACCGTTCTGAAAGCACACCGTGATTTTCGTGTCGGGACCGCTTCCCGTCCGGTCCAGAATGTGCCCCCGTCCCCAGGTTGGATGGAGAACGGCGGCGCCCGTTTCCAGGGGGAACGGGTCGTCGTTATCCGGTTTGTTCGCAGGCCTCGATGCCGGCGAAACCTCCTGAACGGCGGTACGCGTCTCTACGGGGACAGGGCTGCGGTCATTCAGTTTTTTCGTCGACCTTGATGTCGGAAAAACCTCTCGATCGGCTCCGCCACGAACGATCAGACCATCCGGAATCTCCCGCAGGAATCTGGATTCGGCATTGACAGTCGCTCCTCCGTAACGCCTGCGCTGTTCGGCGCAGGTCAGATGGAGCATGTCCTGCGCTCTCGTGACGCCCACGTAGAACAGCCGCCGTTCCTCCTCCACGGCCGCGTCTTCGGCTGCCGGATCGTCCTGATCCCTCAAGATAGGGAACAGGCCTTCTTCCAGACCCGCAATAAAAACCGCAGGAAACTCAAGCCCCTTGGCGCTGTGCAGCGTCATCAACGTCACGGCATCGGCCTCTTCGCGCCACTGGTCGACGTCGGTGACCAGCGCGACCTCGCGCAGAAATGCCGACAGCGACGGGGTGTCCGAGCGTTGTGCGAAATCTTCTATGGCCACCAGCAGTTCCTGCACATTTTCCGAGCGAGAGACGGTCTCGGCCGGCGTCAAATCCTCAAGTGTCTGCAGATATCCGGTCTCCTCGACGACCGTGGCCGCCAGAAGGTGGGCAGGATCAACCTCCAGCCGGCTACGGAATCCATCGACCATGCGGTGAAACTCAACCATTGCACATCGCGCGCGAGCGGTCAGGCCTTCGACGGAATTGGCGCGAGACAAAGCTTCGTAGGGCGCGATGCCCTCGCGCGTTGCGAAGGAAACCAGTTTTTCAAGCGAGGTCTGGCCGATTCCGCGGCGGGGCGTATTGACAATCCGGTAAAGGCTGACCGAATCGCTGGGATTCACGATCAGCCTCAGGTAAGCGAGCACGTCCTTGACTTCCTGGCGTTCGTAGAATCGAACGCCCCCCACGATCACGTACGGAATCGCCCGGTATCGAAGCCCGTCTTCCAGTGCACGGGATTGTGCGTTCGTTCGATACAATACGGCGATCTCACCATAGCTGTATCGCGTTCTCAATCGCTTCAATTCACGAGCGATCCGCCGTGCTTCGTCCACTTCGTCCGAACATCGGAACAGCTGAATCGGTTCACCACGATCCCGATTCGTCCAGAGTTCCTTCCCCTTCCGCCCGAGATTGTTACGAATCACCGCGTTTCCCGCATCGAGAATCACCTGTGAAGACCTGTAGTTCTGTTCGAGACGGATGACGCATGCATCCGGAAAATCCCGTTCGAAATTCAGGATGTTTCCCAGATCCGCGCCACGCCAGGCATAGATGCTCTGGTCGTCGTCGCCAACCACGAAGATGCGGCCGTGTTCTTCCGCCAGCATTCGCGCGAAGAGGTACTGCGGCCGGTTGGTATCCTGATACTCGTCGATCAGACAGTGTTCAAACCGGTTCCGGTACCGTGTCAGGACTTCCGGATCCTCCCGAAAGACCTGCACGGTCAACATCAGGAGATCGTCGAAATCCACTGCATTATTCCGTTGCAGCGCCGACTGGTACTGCCGGTAGACCCGGGCGACCTGCTGTTCGTAAAAGGAACCGGCTCGATTGGCGAAAGAGACTGGATCGACCATCCGGCTTTTCTCGGAACTGATCCGGGCGCGAATCTGCCGTGGCGGAAACTGCCGCTCGGAAATCTCCTGATCCCGGATGACCTGTCGCATCAGTGCAAGCTGGTCGGCCGCGTCGTAAATTGCGAAGTTGGAGTCCAGCCCGGCCACGCCGGATTCCCTCCGCAGGATGCGCGCACACAGGGAGTGGAACGTCCCCAGCCACATGCCCCTGGTGCTTCGGTTCAACAGTTCTTCCACACGGCCATTCATTTCACCCGCGGCCTTGTTGGTGAACGTCATGGCAAGGATCGCACCCGGATGGATGCCGCAAACCTCGATCAGATACGCGAGCCGGTGGGTCAGCACACGCGTCTTTCCGGATCCGGCCCCCGCCAGCACCAGAACCGGGCGGTCCACAACGCTCACCGCCTCCCGTTGTTGTTCGTTCAGGCTGTCCAGTATCCCGATCATTTTCCCGGTATCCGTTTTCAACGTGTTCCCGACCTCCGCCAGCTGCGACTTCTGGCCAATCTGGTCTTTCGCTTCGCTTCATTGTGTTCGCTTGAGGTTCTGCTGAACACGTGGGAACCGTCTCCCTTCGCCACGAAATAGAGATAGGGAACATCCGCAGGGTAAAGTGCCGCTTTCAGCGACGCCGCCCCCGGACTCATCACCGGACCCGGCGGCAACCCGCGGTGGCGATAGGTGTTGTAGGGAGAGTCAATCTTGTAGTCCTTGTAAAACAGCCTGCGGGGTCCATTCTCGATGACGTATTGAACCGTGGGATCGGCCTGCAGGTGCATTTCTTGCCTTAGCCGGTTGTGATACACTGCTGAGATCGTCGCGCGTTCCCTGTCCAGCAGCGCTTCTCCTTCGATTATCGATGCGAGCGTAACGACTTCATGCACGGAAAGACCTATCTGACGCGCTCGTTCCGCCATTTCGCTGTCAAAAACCGTGAAGAAATGCCGTACCAGCAAACGCATAACCTGCTCTTCGCCCATAGCCAGCGGAATCTGATAGGTTTCAGGAAACAGGTAACCTTCAAGGGTTTCCGCCTCGACTCCCAACCCGCGGCAAAAACCCGGATCGGACGCGAGGCGTCGCATTTTCTCGTCGTCCAGATTCAGTTCCGCCGCCAGGAGCGAGAGGCTCCGGGCGAGGGTCATACCCTCCGGGAGGGTCACGCTCCGGAACTCGTCACTCGAAAATCCGAGGTTTTGGAGAACTTCCCACGTATTCGGGTTTGCGGGGAACCGGTGTACTCCAGCTTTGAGGCGTCTGCTGGTTCCGTCGAATAATGAAAACAGGACCAGTAGCCGGGGACTTCTGATCACTTCCTCCCGGCGCAGCAACTCTCCGATCTGAATAACCGTCATTCCTTTCGGGATGACCACATCCTTTGCACCGGATCCCGTCGGCCGGTTCAAGGCAAGAATCACCGCCACCAGGCCTGCAATGCCAACGCCAAAGAGAGCGAATATGGAGCGAACAATCGTCGACCCGGTCATGTAAGGTTTCCTGGACCGGAGGCCATCCGACTCTTTCGACCCAATGTTGTGTTTGTCCCGGGGCCTCATCAGGGTTCCGTCGAATCCTGCGCCTGCAGGTAGTTATTCAGGAGTAAGACCGCAGCCATTCGATCCAGAGTTCCCTCTTTGTTTCGTTCCCTGAGACCGGTCTCGCGCATTGTGCGGCGCGCGGCAACCGTGGTAAGCCGCTCATCCCAGAGGCGAACTGGCAGACCCGTCGTACGATTCAGCGCGTCGGCGAACGATGCCGCCTCTTCAGCCATGGGGCCTCTGCTTCCGTCCATATTGAGCGGCAGACCTACGAGAAGCTTCACGGCACCGACATCCGCTGCCGCCTGTGCCACGGAATCGATGGCGGAACTTCGTGATTCCGTTCGTACAGTCGGCAGTCCGCGGGCGGCCAGTCCCAATTCGTCGGAAACCGCCAGCCCCACACGCCGCCGGCCGTAGTCTACTGCGAGAATTCGCATTACGTTGCACATGGATTAAAAAAAGGCGAAACATGCGGCACAACTCACGGGAACTACCCGGAGCCTGCCCGTCATATTTCGCTTGACGTTAACCGACCTTCAGCCATCCTGCCTGTGCAGGCCCTTGAGACGGTGCCGTTTGTTCATCACCTCACGATGCACGTGAACCAGGCGTTCCCTGGCCTCCTGATTTCCCGACCGTGCGTGTACAAGCATCGACTCGACCAGTTCTTCCAGTTCGTGAATGTGTATCTGCAACGCCTGTCGGTTATCCTGGATCATCGTTTGGGCTTCTGTCCGTTCCGTCCCGGTATCTGCGGCCGGTCGTTTGTTGTATAGAGTGACTGAATATAATTCGTCTCCGGATCCTCAGCCGGGCGCCCCCACAGGTTTCTGGCGATCGAGGACAGTCTCGCCCGCAACGTCTGCTTTCTGTCCTTGAGGCAAAGCCGTCGAATCGCCTTTCTCGACGTTCGCTCGGGCACTTCGCGGATAAAATCCGCAGCGCTCATGCCTCTCTGGTGGGCGTGTTCCATCAAATTCGAAAACGCTTCGGCATCGACCGGATCCTCAAGACGCGCCAATATCCGATCATCTTCAATATATCCGTCAGGTCGTTGGGACATCCTACCCCTCCCGATCTCTCATGGCATTCGGGCGAGACCAAAACGCGACGTTCTGACGGCGGGCACGGCAGGTTCGATACACGGCTGAATGCCGTCAAGCACTGGCCGCCGGTGCAGGGTATGGCTGCCTTCCGACCAAATAGTATGGCATTCCAGGACTGATGTCAACCCTTTTGCCCACCACGACCCGGTCGGGCGGGAAGCCTCACTCCGAAACCGGGTTCATTACCTGGCGAGACACGTCCGTCTGCGATTTCAGGCTGCCCTTTCACCCAGTCGATCCACGGCCTTCGCGACTCGGCCAGAGGATCCGGATCTACCGAAGCGACCGCGTGAAGCGCCCAGATTTCGCTTCCACGGTGCGGACATACCCTGACTCCGTGAATTTTACCCATCCTGTAGATCTTCAGCAACTCCGTAAGTCCGCCGCACCACGTTACGTCCGGCTGTACGATCGCGTGCAAACGATCCCTCATCAGAACGTCGAAAGCGTCCGCCGTATATTCATGCTCCCCGCCCGCGATCGGAATCGGGCTCCGGTCGCGCAACATCCTGTATCCTTCGAGATCCTCAGGGGGCAAGGGTTCCTCGAGCCAATCAAGATTGCACCCCTGCAATGCTTCGATCAACCGCAGCGCCGCTTCGACGTCCAGGTTCATCGCCGCGTCCGCCATCAGCCGAACGTCGGGCCCCAGGACGTCCCTCGCGCGCCGGATGGGAACGGCCACGTCCGCGATATCGTGGTTTCGCTTCAGCCCCGCATGAAACTTGAGCGCGCTGAACCCCTTCGCTCCCGAGCGGATCACCTCTTCGGCGGAGAATCCCGTCATATAACACGGGACCGCTTCCCGCGGCATCGCGTTGTCGCCAGCAAGCATCCCGGCTATCGGTTTTCCTTCACGTTTTCCCCTCAGATCCCACAATGCCAGATCCACGCCGCTGATCGCCATTACCGCAATGCCCTTCCGGCCGTACGGACGCGTGGCCCGGTACATCTCGTCCCAGAGGTCCTCGATCCGCATGGCGTCGCTGCCGAGCAGAAGCCGTCGCAACTCGGTTTGTATAACGTGAATGCCCGCAGCACCGCCGCCCCCAACGCCATAGCCCGTAAGCCCGTCTTCGGTCTCTACGCTGACGGCAATCTGACCCATCGAAGTCCGCCAGTCGTTCGGACTTCCGGCGGATGTCGGCTGGGTCGCCGTTACCGACGAAATTCGCACTTCCGGTTCCATCCTTTCCCGCGTCCGGCAGGCTGCAGGATGCGCCTGCAAACACAAGCCCGTGTCTCAGGTGAAATATTCGATCAGCCTGGCTTTCCGGTAGGCGAAAATCTTCGATAACTCGCCCGCTACGAACAGTCGATTCACCAATGCTCCTCCCGGCACGTCGTAATCGACTAAAGACAAATGCCCCTGGCAGGACTCGAACCTGCGACCAACGGATTAGGAATCCGCTACTCTATCCTCTGAGCTACAGGGGCACATAAAATCTGCTAACACGAAACAAGCGCGGTCACGTTTTCTCCCTTCAGCCTCGAGCGCCCGTCCAGCGCTGTCAGTTCGATGAGAAAGGAAATACCGAGAATCTGACCGCCGAGTCCTTTAACCAGACGGACAGCCGCCTCCATGGTACCCCCCGTCGCCAGCAGATCATCGAGGAGAAGCACACGCTGACCGGGTACGACTGCGTCGGTATGAATTTCGATGCTGTCCGTTCCGTACTCAAGCACGTAGCTTGCCGAAGCGGTCTGCGATGGCAGTTTTCCGGATTTTCGGATCGGTACGAATCCCGCACCCAGGTCCCGGGCGACGGCGGCGCCCAGAATGAATCCCCTGGACTCGATCCCCGCCACAACGGACACGTCCTCATTCCGGTACGGCTCCGCAAGCCGCCGAACGGCAGTTTCGAGTGCCGCGGGGTCCTTCAACAGGGTTGTGATGTCTTTGAAGAGGATGCCCGGTTTCGGAAAATCGGGTATTTCACGGATGTATTCCAACAGATTCACCACGCGCCCCGCTTTCTACCATCGTATCTCGAATTCGGACTCAAAACCCAAAGAAGGACGTGGCTGCGCAGATGTACTCCGGACGTCGGCGCCCGGAGGTCCCGTGCCGACCGCATCGAGCAGGGCCGAAACGACAGAGGGTTCGCCTTCTGCCTCGAGCTCCACGCTTCCGTCGGCACAGTTGCGCACATATCCGACCAGTCACAGGTTTCGCGCAACGCGACTAACGAAGAAACGAAAACCCACTCCCTGAACAACGCCCGTTACCAGGACATGGATTCGCCGGCGGGAACTCATTCTTCCTCTTCGGGCGCTACCGCTTCCCACAGAATCTGAATCGGGTGCCGCGCTGTACGTCCCGTGGCATGGTGAATCTGCTGTCTGCACGACAGCCCGGCGGCAGCGATTTCCGTCTCCGGCCCCGCCTGCCGGATAACATTCAGAAGCCGGTCTTCACCCATCTTCAGAGAAATGTCATAGTGTTCCGCCTGATATCCAAATGCGCCGGCCATGCCGCAACAGGCCGAATCGATGGCCGATGCAGAGTATCCGGGCGGTAGATTCAACACGTCGAGAGAAGGATCGACACCCCAAAGCGCCTTCTGATGGCAGTGTCCGTGTACGAGTATCTCCTTCTTCAGGTCCGAAAAGGCCACCTGCAACTCGCCGCGTTCCGCCAGCAGGCTCAAATAGGACTCCAGCGTATAGCACCGTTCGGAAACCTCCCTGACACGGGTATCCGTGTTGAGTTCAGGGTAGTCGTCCGTCAACATGGAAACGCAACTGGGTTCGAAGCCCACAATATCGTACCCCTGCGCAACGTACGCATGGAGGTGCCGTGTATTGAATGCCAGATTCTCCTTGACCTGCTCCATCAGGCCACTGGACAGGAGCGGACGGCCGCAGCACCGCTTCTCAGGAAGGATGACTTCATACCCCGCAGCCTCGAGAAAGCGTGTGGCGGAAATACCGATGTCGGGTTCATTGAACGTGAGGTACGTGTCATTGAAAAGCACGACCTTGCGCTCACGCGGGCGTTTTTCGCGACGGGCGAACCAGTCGGTGAACGTCTGCCGGGCGAATGGGGGCAAAGCCCTTTTCGGCGCGATGCCGAGGAACCGCATTCCCGACCTCGCGAGCCCGGTACCGGCAATCCAGTTGGACAGGGGCGCCAGGGCGCATCCGACGCGGTTCAGCGTCTCGATATTGCCGAACAGCCACTCCCGCAGCGGTCTTCCGTGCTTGCCGTAGTAATGCGCGAGAAATTCGTATTTGATCTTGGCCATGTCCACGTTTGACGGGCACTCCGACTTGCATGCCTTGCATTCCAGGCACAGGTCCAGGATCTCGAAGACCCGCTCGTCGGTCAGCCCGCCCTCGAGTCCGCCGGATATGGCGGACCGCAGCGCGTTTGCTCTTCCGCGGGTTGAATGGGCCTCGTCGAGCGTCGCCATATACGAAGGACACATCGTCCCGTGAAGTTTCTTTCTGCATGCGCCGACGCCGTTGCACATCTCCACCGCCCGATGGAATCCTCCGTCTGCCGAGAAATCGAAGTGGGTGCGCGGCTCCTGAGCCCTGTATGCGGAACCGAACCGCAGATTCTCCGTCATCATGGGCGCGTCCACGATCTTCCCCGGATTCATCAATCCCTGCGGGTCGAAGGCGCGCTTTATTTCCCGAAACGCACTGTACAGCGTGGAACCGAATACACGCTCATTCCAGCAGCTTCGTGCCAGTCCGTCACCGTGTTCGCCGCTCATCGCTCCGCCGTATCTCAGCACCAGTTCCCGGACCGCCTCCGCGATCCCGCGCATTTTGGCGACGCCAGCCGCGGTTTTCAGGTTCACCATCGGTCGGATGTGGAGCAGGCCCACGCTGGCATGCGCATAGTAGCCGGCCGTTGTATCGTACTCTTGTACGATGCGTTCGAAGTCGCGAATATAATCCGGCAGCTTTTCCGGCGAGACGGCGGAATCCTCGACGAATGCCACCGGTTTCGTATCTCCCTTGACGCCCATCAGCAGACCCAGGCCCGACTTGCGCACATTCCAGACATCAGCCTGTTCACCTGCCGACACGGCCCGCCGGAAGCCATAGCCAAGACCATGTTCCGACATTGCGGCCTCGAGCGCGTCGAGTCGCTGCGTCAGCACCTCGAGCGAATCACCGAAATATTCCACTATAAGTACCGCCCTGGGATCTCCTTCAACCCAGCCTCGCTGCCTGGACAGTGCGATCGAACCGCGGGTCTGCTCCAGAATCATGCGATCCACCAGCTCCACGGCCGCCGGCCCGGTCTCGAGGATGGGTGCGACGGCAGCCATAGACTCGATCAGGTCCTCGAACTGCACGACGCCCAACACCCGGGCGCGAGGAAGCGGGATCACGCGCAGCCTGGCTTCCAGCACAGTGGCGAGGGTACCCTCGGATCCAACGATCATTCGGCACATATTGAACGGCTGCGGTCTGGAGAATTCATCGAGATTGTAGCCGCCCACACGACGCAGGATCTTCGGGTACCGACGGGAGATTTCGGACCTGTGGATCCGTGCGAGCCTCAGTACCTCGCGGTACGCCCCGCCTTCCAGGTCCGTCTGCGCAGCCTTCCCGGCGACATCCTCTTCGGACATTTCCTTCAACAGGGTGACCGTGCCATCCGCGAGGGCCACCTCGAGTTCGAGTACATGGTCGATTGTCTTACCGTAGATTACAGAATGCGCCCCCGCCGAATTGTTGCCAATCATACCCCCGATCGTCGCGCGACTGCTCGTGGCCACGTCCGGGGCGAATTGCAGACCGTACGGCTTCAGGTACGAATTCAACTCGTCCAGGACCACACCGGGCTGTACTCGCACCCATCCCTCTTCCTCGTTCAATTCCAGGATATCGTTCATGAATTTGGACAGGTCCATAATCACGCCAGGGCCTACGCTCTGTCCTGCAAGCGCCGTTCCCCCTCCGCGAGGCAATACCGGAACTCCGAATTCCCGGGCAAGCCGCAGGACTCGCAGGACGTCCTCCCGATGTCTGGGCAGAACCACCCCCAACGGTTCGATCTGATACATGCTCGCATCGGTACTGTACAGTATCCGCGAGGCCTTGTCGAATCGCACCTCGCCCGACAGTTCCCGTTCAAGCGCCGATAGCAGGGCCTTCATCAAATCTCCCTTGCGTCGTCCTTTGCCGCCTGCCCTGAAACACTCACTTGCGCCGGTTTGAAGCCGACCCCGCCCGCAAAACTCCTGGCGAACCGGCCATAACGGCGCGGACAAAGCGATAATGTAACCCATGCAGGCAGAAACGTCAAGATCCACGATCCGGCGGGGCAAGCATTCCACGAAATCGCTTGACGCCCCTGCCAAATTGCGCTATCAATGAACCACTTTCTCACCTGACCCGCAACATTGGGAGATGATCGTGGTGGAAGCCGGCTTCGGCGAACAGGACTTCACGCCCGAAGAACCGTCAGACGGCTCTTTTCGGGTCTATGATCCGATTTCGTTCCGCGCGCTGATCCTCCGGAAAGGGGATACCAACGTCACCTTCCTGTCCGGAGATTGTTTCAGCATCGAAGAAGACTTAATGGCCCGTGTGAGAAAAAGGGTAAGCGACATTGCATGGCTGAATCCGGATCACATCCTCCCCTGCGCATCCCACGTCGGCACCACGCCCATCCTTTTTCAATCCTATGTAAGCATTCCCTGCGAGACTCTCAAATATTTCGGCAGGGAGGACTATTTCGCGGACAATATGGCGGCCTCCATCCGTGCGGCCGCCGATGCCATGGCGCCCTCCCGTGTGGGTATGGGTGCCGGTTCCGCCCCCGGCATTCTCTATAACCGGCGCTCATACGACCGGGACGGCAAACTGGTCATGAGCAACTTCAAATTTCCCTACCCCCGTCCCGAACTCACATACGCAGAAGTGGACGACAACGTTTACGTCATCCGAATTGACGATACGGAGGGCAATCCGGTCCACTGTGCAATCGTATTCGGCTGCCACGCCCTCTGCAGCACGGACAAATACGGGCATATTTCCGCAGATTATCCGGGCGTCGTGCGCAAGGTGGTGGAATCAGCGGGTGTGAACGCGTTGTTTCTTCCCGGCAGTATCGGAAACGTGGTGCCCGTAAGCCGCGCCGGCCGGACCTACAGGCGCGTGGGCAACAGCGTCGGGGGCGCGGCGCTCTATGCGTTGGAGCAGGCGGGCATGGGCGATTCTGATGGTCTGAGTGTGACCCAGAAAACCATTCGGGTGCCCACGTTTGCGCACGAGGATCCCGACGCTGTCGAGGCCCAACTCAAGGCGACGTCGAACCGGTCGGACGGTCTTCAGCGATTTCAGGCCTACGGCAGCCGGCATCATGTGACGGGGAGGCGGTTTCTGGACTATACAATGACACGGGTCTCCGCGTGCGGGTTCAATATTGTCCATCTGCCGGGCGAAATCTTCGTAGAGACCGCGTCCGCGATCAGGTCGGCAGCGCGGGGTGCGCTGACTGTCGTCCTTTCGGGCCCGACCGCCGACGTCGGTTACCTGAGTACACCCCGGGCCCACAGGGAGGGGGGCATGGAACCAAGATATGCAGGGCTTGCGGTGGATGGCGAGAGACTGGTCCGTGCCGCCGCCTGCAATCTCGTGGCCGATTGAGTAATTCCTGCCGGAGCGGCCAGTTTCCGACGTCGTGCGTGTTTTCAGCTCGTGCCCCGGTCGTTCCGGCGTCAGGCGTCATTCAAGATTTCAGGGTCCGGCGACAGGGCCGGCAATGAAGGGAAGAACACGGTCTTTTTACAGGAGGACCGATGCCGAATGTGAAATCCTCAAACCGGCTGGCGGTGGACGGGGGCTCGCCCGTTCGCGATCGGGTCAGGAACCCGTGGCCTTCCTGGCCCGTCAATACCGAGTCGGAGTGGAAACGGGAAATCGAGCCGGCGCTTCGGGAAGTCTACCTTGAGAAGACTGAGGGGCTTCCGGCAAGCAGGAGCGACCGGTTCGGCGATGCGTTCGCGGCCTATTGCGGTGCCGGTTACGGCCTGATGATGCCGCACGGCACCGACGCGATTTCCGCATCCATAGCGGGAGCGCTCGATCTCGACGGCCTCCGGGAGGGCGGCGAAATCATCATTCCGAACTATACCTTTATCGCTACGGCCAGCGCCGCCCTTTCGGTGCGTTGCAGGCTGGCGCTGGTGGATATCGACCCGGTGAGTTATACGCTCGACCCGAATGCGGTACAGGCGGCCATAACCGATCGGACAGCCGGCATTCTTCCCGTGCATATGGGGGGGCACCCCGCCGATATGGACGCCCTGAACGCCATCGCCGAGAAACATGGCCTGGTGGTCGTTGAAGATGCCGCTCAGGCCCACGGCGCCGAACACAACGGGCGGAGAGTCGGCCCGCTCGGCGACGTGGGTGCCTACAGCTTTCAATCGAGCAAGAACCTGACGGCCGGCGAAGGGGGCTGTCTCGTCACCAACCATCCGCACATCTACGAACGAGCGTGCGCGTTCAGGGACGTCGGCAGGCGCCCCGGCGGCGAACGGTGGGAATACCCGCGGCACGGATGGAACTACAGGACGTCCGAATACCTCGCGTGCCTCCTTCTGGTCAGGCTCGGGAGCCTTCAGCTTCAGACCGAGATTCGAAGCAGCAACGCGGCCTATCTGACCGGGGAACTGCGAAGAATCGGCGGCGTCACCCCGCCCGCGACAAGGCCCTGGGTCACGCTGCACGGGTACCATCTCTACATGACGCGCTACGACCCGGACCAATTCGGCGGTCGAAGCAGAGACGAATTCGTCGCGGCCCTGACTGCGGAAGGCATCGACTGTACGCCCGGTTACCGCCGCCCGCTCACGGACGAGGGCGCCCTGAAGAGTGTCTCGCACGAATATCCCGATACCGTCCGCAGGCTGCCGTGTCCGAACGCGGAATCCGTGTGCAGGCACAGCGTATGGTTCTATCAATCCATGCTCCTGGGCACCCGGGACGACCTGGACGACATTGTAGAAGCCGTGGACAAGATCAAACTTGCGTTTACCCGCTGACTCCCTGAGTTGCAGACGACACCGGAACCTGCAACATTTCAATTCCCCCGATTACCTGACGGACGGTGAACATCGGGCCCCGCCATACCTTCCATCCCCTTACAATGACCCTGCGCATGGCAACGGTTCCGCATTGCCGCGTACTCCCTGCGGAGGTGGCCGCCGCCATCGTCGACTACCCTTTCCGTTGACGTCATGCCGTCCGAAATCCGCGGATGAACCCGGCAGGTGACGAGGGCGTTTCTCGATGCGGGGGCGGACAATGAGACGGGTCGCCCCCTCGAGGAGGGCGACCCCGTCGCACGCGTTTCGCATGAGGAAGTATACGGAACGCCGGCTTTCAAGCCAGCTCACCGCCGCAGCTGCTTCCGGCGCCGGCAGTACAACCGTAGCAGTGGTCGGCGATACGGATCCTCCTGTCGACCAGCCAGCCGGGCGACACCTCCCACAGTTTCTTCGGCCGGCCGGACAGATGCATGTCCAGCATCTGGTTGAAATCGCAATCGTAGATGTTGCCTTCCCAATCGACGCTCACGAGAAAACGACACATCAGGCTATCGATCGTCTGCGGGTTGAACTGATCCCGCAACGTCTGCGTGTAGCCGTCGTACTCCCCGCGACGCCGCAGATAGTCGTTGAACCGGCTGATCGGCATATTCGTTATTGTAAAGAGCCGATTGAACGAAATGCCGTAGCGCTCGTCAAGAATCCGTTTATAGTCGGCCTCGAGTTCGGCCTGCGGCGGCGGGAGCGAATCTCCGACCGGATTGTAAACAAGGTGAAGCCGCAGGTCCGAATCCGGCATTCCGTATCCGATTTCATTCAGACGCCTGAGGGCCTCGATGCTGTCGAAGAATACGCCCTTTCCACGCTGCTGATCGACATTTTCCTCCAGATAGCACGGCAATGAACAGACCAGTTCCACCTCGTGTTCACGGTAGAAGTCGGGAAGATCTTCCAGTCCAGGTTCGAATATCACGGTCAGGTTGCACCGTACCATCACGCTGCGGCCCAGCAGCCGGACCTGTTTGACCAGGTATCTGAAGTCGGGGTTCACCTCCGGCGCGCCGCCGGTGATGTCCACCATTGGAATATCCGTGGCGGCGAGAAACGCCAGGATACCCCGCATCGTTTCACGGGTCATTAC
>CAZKDZ010000211.1:0-89005 GCA_964551635.1 uncultured bacterium
AAAGACATCCTGTGATGCTTATCTTGACCTCCCACGGTAGTTTCCTCCTATGTCATTGTGTAATGGTTATGTGCGTAACCATATTATAATACAATGACTTGGGTATGGAAACTACCTTTTTTATGAATTATTCAGGTTAGACGTTACGGCGTGCCATTGGCGGAATCTACCAATCCGTACCTCGGTCTTTCGGTTGAAGTAATTTGGAACAACTCCAACACGCGTGCCACTTACACTATCGAAGTTGCGCTCTTTGAGAAGTTGATAATTTACAGAAACCGTATACCGTACCAGCGGGTTGTCGTGACTTGGCAGTCAGGGTCCATTGGGCATGTCGGAAGGAATCTAGCCAGAGAGTCGTTCCTAAACTCCATTGAAGAACGTGCAGAGCGAGTAGCGAATCTTTACTTGTCGGCGAATTAGGGCATAATGGACGTTTTGCAGGAGCTTATGACGACAGTTCGAATCGAATTCGACTACATCTGCCACCAATGCATTCGTGATCCATTCTTGGCCAAGGAAGTGAAGAGGAATGGTATCCCAGCAGAATGCAGCTATTGTGAGGAAGTTCGCAGAGTCTTCACTCTAGACGATCTGGCAAAACGCATTCACGAGGTCATGAAAGCCCATTTTGAACTCACCTGCAGCCAATTTCAGGGCTACGAATACGAGTCGGTACGGGAAGAACATTGGGTACGGTCCGGTTGTCCCGTGCAAGATGTAATTGCAGAAATTGCAGGCGTGAGTGCCAAAATCGCGACTGATGTCCAGAAGCTACTGTTGGAGCGCTACCGTCTGAGTTACGATGCTCTCAAGGATGGCGAGGAAGAGCCCTTTACGAGCGATGCCTGTTACGAAGAGCGCGATGTATACGACTGGAATTTTCGCGAGACTTGGGAAACTTTCCGAGGCGAGGTACGTTACCGCACACGGTTCTTTAGCGCGTACGCTGAGGAAGCACTGACGCACATCTTTGGCGATCTGAATGCGCATAACGCGTTCGGTAATCGACCAGTAATCCGCGAAATTAGGCCGGATGCCAAAGATAGGCAGGTCTGGCGCGGCCGCGTGGCACAATCGCAAGAAGAGTTAAAGGAAATCTTGAAATCGCCGGCTCGTAAGATTGGCCCGCCGCCGTCCCGGCGCGCCGAGGGTGGGCGGATGAATGCGTCGGGCATTCCGGTGTTTTACGGTGCATTCGAGAAGGACACCTGCGTAGCCGAACTCCGCGCCCCAGTGGGCAGCCACGTGGTATTGGCCAGGTTTGAACTTCTGCGTCCCTTGAGACTGTTGGACTTCAACGCGTTGATGGAAATTTACGTTGACGTCAGCCACTTCGACCCGGATTACGAAATACGGTACGGGCGAGCGGCTTTTCTCAGATCACTGGTTAGCGAGATATGCAGACCGGTTATGCCCAAGGACGAAGCTTTCGAATACCTTCCTACTCAAGTGGTGGCCGAATTCCTGGCGAATAAAGTGGACCCGCGACTGGACGGAATAATCTTCCCATCGTCGCAGACCGACGACGGTCAAAACATCGTCCTGTTCAATCACGCATGTGGAGTGGAGCCTGACGATCTGCCCGACGGAACCGAAGTCAAGGTTTATGTTTCCCAAAAGCACTATCAGGATAGTGATGAAGACGAAGACGATAACGCATTTATCCAAATCGTCGAGAATGTAAGGGAGACATGCACCGCACCTTCGATCAATAACAACGCGACGCCTTTGGATGTTATGACTTCCTCGCCGGAATTCGATGAGAATGGTAATGGAGATGAGGAATTTCCCACATGGAGTAAACCATCTTTGAGGCTGGATGGGAAAAACCTCTTCGTATTGGATATCAAATCCGTTAGATACGGGTACAAGCGTCGCGACGTCTTCCGCCACCGGCCTGTCAAGGACGAATCTTGAACTCTGCTTGTCATCCGCTCCGCTGGGCGGGGGCATTTCAACCACCAGGTTCGAAGTCGAATTGATCAGAAGACGGTTAAGTCGGGTTAAGAAATTGACGAAACAGAAGGGCGAAGACCATGGGTGAGGACATCAAGGTCGAAGAGGGCAGCGGCAACGTCTTTAGAGATCTCGGCTTTGGCGATGAGGAAGCCAGAGAGGAGCTGCTCAAAGCGGAACTCGGAGCGGAAATCTTCCGGATTCTTGAACATCGGCGGCTGACTCAGACAAAGGCCGCGAGGATTATGGGCGTGAAGCAGCCCGAGATCTCCAGGCTCAAGAGCGGCAAGTTTTCCTATTACAGCGTTGAACGCCTGATACGGTTTCTCGAACGTCTGAATTGCGAGGTGAGTATTCATATCAATTGGCCGGAGAACAAGGGCGCGACAAGGGTCATTGCGATTTAGCGGAAGTACAACCTCGCCGACACTGCAATGCTTTCAGATATCGATATTGTCTGCCGGAACCGTGGATATGAACCACCGACGATCTGTACCCCGCAAGAATTGATGGAGGTCTAGAGATGCGCGATCCGATAGTTGAAGAGACCAGGAAACTGCGTGAGGAATATGCAGCGCAGTTCAACCATGACCATAATGCCATATTCCACGACATTCTTAAGCGCCAGGGCCAGCGTGGCGAAAAATTAGCAAGCTTTCCGTCCCGTGAGCCGAAGCATAGAACGGCCATTGGTGCAAAAACGTAGTCGGATGTGGGCCTGATTCCGTTATAGATTCCATATGAGTCACTAAACGGTTTATAATCAGTAAGATATTAGGATAGAGCAACATGGGAAGATGCTATATTTTGGGCGCAGGATTCTCAAAGGCGGTTTCAAATCTGCCAGTAATGAAGGATTTAACGACGACGTTTTGGGATATTCGGAGCCGAGAAGCAAAGCTTGGACATCGTAATCGGGCAAGCTGGGGTGACAGAATCCAAAACTATCTTCTATGTCTGGAGGCGGAGTTCTTCGAAAAACCATGTATCGATACCGAGAACGGACAGACGTATGAGGAATGTAATTTTCAAGAGAATTTGGAAGCGCTAATATCATTCATCGACCTAAATACTTCTGGGCAGATAAAGGCAACTGTTACCGATAGGCGCGGAAAAGCGACGAGCTACTCCAAGAGTTCTTTATTCTGGAACTTTAGTAATCTGGATGAATTACGTACCTGTATTGAAACCTACATTTATCTCGCACTGATCAGGCCTGAAATCAAGAACGGTATTTTGGACCGCTTTTTGAGAAAAATCGTAAGTAATGACGAAGTAATCACTTTCAATTATGACCTGATTGTAGAGAAAGGTTTGTTTGATTTGGGGATTTGGAAACCACGGGATGGATATGGAATCGTCTTTGACGATCTTCCGATTATTGTACAATCACATACAATTGAATCTCAGGTAATGATTCATAAGTTACATGGCTCATTGAACTGGAATTCAGATTTTTCGTTGAGGTTTTTCTACGATGATAGCGAGCCAATTTTCCCCGGCTATCTCAGAGATGAATCAAATCGCTATCAGTACCAAGGAAAGCATTCAGGAAACTGGATGTTACCATCGTTCATCAAACAATTCACTGTTCCCGAGTTGATTGGTTGTTGGGATAGAGCCTTCAGAGCATTGAAAGACGCCGATGAAATAGTGATCATAGGATATAGCTTGCCGAAGGAGGATTCTGCTGCGTGCCTACTTCTCGGAACCACGGCATTATCAGAAAAGCGACTGACGCTTGTTGATCCCAATGCTGACAAATTACACCATAAATATCGAACAATCACTTCCAACAATCATATTGAGAAGTATTATAGAATCGACGATTTCGTCGATGGCTCTCGATAGCAGAACTAGTCGAGTGGGTGGAAGAAAAAGGTAGAACCTGTAAGGACGTTCAAGAAACGACATTGGGAAGTACTGGCTAGATTCAGGTCTGCCTACTACCGGCTTACATTCGTGATCGAATCTGACATTCGCAAGTAAGTTAGCTACAACTATGAGAACTACGTAAGGACTTGAATGCCTTTAGGTCGAAAGGGGAGAGACAATGCAGATGCGATCGGAACGTAGAGCGCTGGACAAAATATATAAGCGAAGGGATCGTTACGATATTCCAGATTGGCAGCGTGAAGAAGTGTGGTCACGTGAGAAAAAAAGCAAGGTGATTGACACGATTCTCAGAGGTTGGAAGTTACCGAAGTTTTATTTTCAAAAGACTTCAGAAAACCCTGACGAATTTGACGTTGTGGATGGACAACAGCGATTGACTGCCATATGGGAATTCTTCGATGGAGACTTAGCATTGTCAACAGAAACAGCCGAGGTCTATGGTGCATCGACCTACAGTGATCTTCAAGATACGATTTCTGATGCGTTTGATGACTATGAGCTCGAATATGATGAAATAACTGATGCATCTGATGAAGAGGTGAAAGAGTTCTTCCAACGGCTGCAAGAAGGCCTGCCGTTAACGAGTAGCGAGAAACTAAATTCCGTACATAGCAAGCTCCGGGATTATTGTAAGAGATTGGCCGAACATCGCTTTTTTTCTGATACTACTTCTGTCAACAATAGACGTTACGCCTATTTTGACATCGCTGCAAAGGTTGTCACTCTCGAGCTTGAAGGACTCGATGCAGGAGTTAGATATGGCGACATTCATACAGTATTTCTAAATAATGCGACATTCTCGGGCCGCTCTGCTGTCGCAACACGGATTCGCAATGCGCTAGATCTATTGCATAAACAGTTCCCCAAGCAGTTTAAACCTTTTCGAAATCGAACAATAGTCCAATCTGTAATTACCTTTATCTGCCATTTGCAAAGAGCAGGTTTAACGTCTAGCCATTACAAGGAGGTCAAGGAATTCATAGAGTTTTTCCTCAATGAACTCAGTCGCCAAGTCGAACTTGGTCAGCAGGCTACAGATCCCGACTACTTGTCATTCCAACGAACAGTCAATGCCAATGTTCGATCCGGAGCACAAACCAGACAGACTGTCCTTCTTCGGAAGTTCTTTCGATACAATCCTACCTTCTTTTCTGAGATGAGCCACTCGACCGAACTCTACGCAGGCATAAATGCCGATTTAGGTCGCATTTCTGATCTGATTCGTGAACACATCACCGCGTGCAACGATCGCTATGCGAGTAGCCATGGGAAGGATCTATTCAAACCAACGAACAAGACCTCGAATGCAATTAATTCGATAGCAAAACCGATAAATAGCATAGACCAATATAAGGAGTTCGTCGATAATCTATATTTCATTTTTCGCGAAAGTGTCGGCCAACGTCTTAAGGACCAAATACCGAGTTCGTTTTCAGATGTAAACGACCTCCGTACAATGCTTCAACATGACGTCGACCACGGCAAGGCCAGTAGAGCGGCAGCAAAACGCAAGAAACTGGCAACGACCTTTCGGAAATATGTAGGTGTTTCGTCTCCTGATGCAGTCGATCCAGCACAGTTTCCCCTGGCGCAGGTGAATATTCTGGATGCCCTTGAAGGAGACTTGCGTGGTTTGGCGAAATCGCTCATCTAATATGTATTGAAAGGTATGAATAGGAGCTTTCTACGCAACACCCGTTCTTCCCAAGTTTGAGTACAACTGTCCATTTCGACCTTCTTTGTCCACTTGACACTTCACATACCGCGGAATCATCTCGGCATCCAAGCCAAGGTATTCCGATAGCACACTCAATATCGACTGTCGAGGCCACTCGGACCTTTGTTCGGCGAGTCCAGCCGGTTGAAACTCGAGACAAGCATCATGCATTTACAATATCCTCAGCAGTATCGGCACCGCAGATTGGATCGGTGAATTGGGAGGAAACATGCAGGCAACCAATCGGTTGTTTCGAGAGATAATAGAAGGAAACAAGCAGTTCATCATTCCCGTATTCCAACGTGACTACAGCTGGACGACCGAGCAGTGTAACCAGCTGTGGCACGATGTATTGCGAAGCAGCGAGGGGCAAAATACGGGACACTTCTTGGGTTCATTCGTTTATGTCGAAGCGAGTGCAGGAGCAGCTTTCAGTAGTTGGCTGGTCATTGATGGCCAGCAACGATTGACTACCTTGACTCTTCTCCTCGTAGCGCTTCGCGACCATGTCAAGGGCGAAGATTGGGTTGGTGATGAACCAACTTCTACACAAATCGATGGTCTATACCTCAAGAATCCGAATGAAGAAGGCGATCGCAGCTACAAATTAGCCCTCAGGCGTGACGACGACGAAACGCTCCGTGCATTGGTGGATGGAATCGCCGGGATTGAAGAAAAAGAAGGCCCAAACTTGCTTATCGAGGCATACCGCTACTTTAGTGATTTGTTGAAGTCACCCGGGGCTGACCCGTATGTGATTTTTCGCGGTATTGGACATTTACATATTGTTGATGTAAAACTCGATCGACACTTAGATAACCCTCAGCTTGTCTTCGAGAGTTTAAACTCAACGGGCGTTGATCTCACACAGAGTGATTTGATACGTAACTATCTTCTCATGGGAATGCCGGAAACTGATCAAACACGGCTATACGACGACTATTGGAGCAAGATTGAAGGGTATTTTCATAAGGCCGGCACTTCACCCGATTCATTCTTGCGCGACTATATTGCTCTAAAGCAAAAATCAACGACACAGATACGCGCAGACCGAATCTATGCTGAATTCAAGAACTTTTGGCAACCATCCGACCGCGAGTCTCTCGCTGTATTCCTTGACGATCTGGTTCGGTTTGCACGCTTTTATGTGTCATTTCTAAGGCCTGAACAGATCGACTCTAAGCCGTTGTCTTCTGCAATTCGGCAGGTCCATTTAGGTTCTGCACACGCACTCCTAATTATGCGTCTCTTCGACAGTTACGAGAGAGACGCACTTTCTGATCATGAGTTGGTTCGAGCGCTAAATCTGATCGCAAGTTTCATTGTACGGCGTGCAGTTCTCGGCTTGCAGACTCGCGGGTACTGGTCGGTCTTCGCTCGCATTGCACATTCCATCGACGACGCGGCCACATTTGAATCTTTTCAGGTAGCAATCGCGAGACAGAATTACTCTTTTCCATCTGACGAGAGATTCATTAAGGAGATTCAGGAGCGCGACCTATACCACCTCCGCATCTGCTGGTACATCCTAACGCAACTTGAAAATGCCGGTCAGCGCGAGGAAAGTCCGACCGACAGTTATTCAATTGAACACATTATGCCGCAGGATATCGACGGCGTTGATGAATGGCAGAAGATGATTGGCGACGACTGGACGCATCTCCATCAGAGTTGGCTGAACCGTTTAGGTAACTTGACGCTTACTGCCTACAACTCGAGATACAAAAACAAGCCATTCGAAGAGAAGAAATCTATCGTGGGCGGATTCTCAGAAAGCGCGGTGCGTCTTAACAAGTATGTCAGGGATCAGACGCATTGGACGGCATCACAAATGGCAGAAAGAGGCCGACTGCTCGCACATAGGGCGGCCCAGATTTGGCCACACCACGGGGCCGACGAAAAAGCAATTCAGGACCAAGTGATCCGTGAATTGCGTATCCTCGCAGCCGAGAAAAACTCAGACAGTATTGATATGAGAGACCACACTCGGCAACTACTGAATTCTATTCAGATTTCCCTGCGATCGCTAGGTAATGTTATTGAGGTTATCGAGAGTAAATCCGTCTGCTGCTATGACGGATTGGCCAAGTTCTTTGTAGAAATCCGACCAATGGCATACTCCGTAAGACTGCTCATCCCTCTTGAATTTGATGATCTACACGACCCGAACGGGTTGGCACGTGATGCCAGAGATTGGAAGTTCCTGGTCAACGTTAAGCATCGTGATTGTGGTGTGATTGTCGATATACACGAACACCAACAGATACCAAACGCGATGCAAGTCGTCAGGCAAGCGTTTAACATGTCAGGCGACTAAGTAGAAACAGGTTGTATTGAGGCTGACGCAATTGTAGAGTTGAGTCTGTGGGTGGGAGAATAATTGTGGAAAGATTACGGATTCGTTCTCTTTCGTGTATAAAATGCAAGCAACCGCCACCGTGATCCATCTTCATCTGTCTTTAGTTCACGATGCGATATGGGAAATGTCCCTTACCAGGTAGGGGCGGAAATCCGAAGGTCTAAAAATTCAGACGCACATCACGACAACAGCGAAGATACACAGCGCTCTCCATGACAACTGGTTTGTGTCGAGCGGCCCCAACGAAGAAACAAGCTACATCGATAATGTCTGAGTGGTGTGATGAATGACGATTTCGACACGAGAGTGTAGGGTCACCGAAGATGGATACACAACAAAACCTCGCCCTCGATGATCCGCACGCTCGTACCCGAAGCGAGGGGCTGGACGTCGTCTACGCGAGCGCCTGTGGCTCGGAGAGATTTCACAGGGACTCCCTGTTCGGGGGCTTCAGATCCATGCGTGCGCTCACGTATACGCCAAGCATACCAATGATACTGGCGTTGCTCAGGGACTACGACTACGAGGATTTCGAATGTATTTTCGGTCACAGCGGCATTCTGCCGCGCGACGCCGCCGATCTGCTGGGGTTCCAGGCCGTCGTGGATGAAAAGCTGAACAAGGGCTTCGTGGGTATCAAGGGCCTGACCGAAGAGCGGAAGAAATTCATCTATGATCGCGCCGTGGATGAATCCGCCCGCTTTTTCGTCGTGAAGGACACGATCGCCCACGCCAAGATCTACCTGCTGGAGCGGGAAGGACTGCAACGGGTGGTTGTCGGCTCGGCCAACCTTTCGGAGACGGCGTTCTCGGGGCGGCAGGCCGAAACATTGATCGCGTTCGACAACGACGACGTCGCGTGGGACCACTATCGCCGGCAATACGACGCGGTTCGCGACATTGCTTCAAGCAGAGTACCACTGCGCCAGCAGCCCATTCCGGCGGAACTCCTGCCGATAGAAGAAACCCCTGCACTGAAGGAGGCTGAAGGAAGCAACAACGGAGTGTCAATTTTCGTGCCGGCCGAAGAGGATGGCGAGCCCGAATACAGTGTGCCCCGGGTCCTGACGCAGGTTGAACACATCAAGCCGTCCCGCAGGCAGGCCCTGGCCGACATCCGCCCCGACAGAAAGGGTATTATCAGGTTTACGTCATCGATCGTCAGGCAAATGACGCGAATCCGGGCGTCCAGCCATGAGAATGAGGGACCTAAGACCTACCTGTCATTCAATGGAGGTGCTTTCTCGCTCTCGGGAGAGGAACTCAGCCTGGACGTTGACCCGTCTCACGTCAGTGGTGACGTCGACGCCTGGATGGAGTTCTTCGGCAATTACGAGAATGGCTTTGTGGGAGATATTGCCCGATTGCAGCGTGATTACTTCACATTCATGTGCTGGTTCTATTTCTCGCCGTTTATGTGCGACTTGCGGAATACTGCCCTGCGGAGGAGTCGTTTCAGCTTCGACCAGCCGATGTTCGCGGTCCTCTACGGGCAAAGCAATTGTGGAAAAAGCAGCCTGATCGAAACCCTGATGGCGTCGATGTTTTCTCACCCCCGAATCGTGGAGACGCAGTACTTCACGCGTAGCAACCTTCGAGGATTGCAGGAATCCTATAAGCGATTTCCGGTGGTCTTCGATGACGTAACGCGCGACCGTTTCAGCCGTCACGCTCCCGAAATTATCAAAGATGAGACCATTACCTATTCCGAATATCCGTGTTTTGCCCTATCCATGAATGCGGACGCGAGGAGCTTTCTGCCGGAAATCGTGAAACGGTGTCTCATGATCTATACGAGAACGTCATTGCCGGGTGACGATCCCACGGCCCGGCGAAGACTCCAGCGATCGGTCGCATCCGTTCGCGAACGGCTGACCACGGCGCTCTACCAGTCGTATCTGAAGCATATGCATACTGAGATCGATGAACTGCTCAAGTCTGACGGTACGGAACGCGATGAGGTGGACGCGCTTGAGCTGTCATCCTCTGTCCTCTGCCGACTCTTCCAGGAGAACCTGCCTCCAGGCGTCGAAATGCCCGCCTGGTGTTCTCCGATGACCCTGAGCGAGTATCAGGAAAGGGCGTTTGAACGGCCTCGCCTCATACTCGAGAGCATGCTGCATGCTGACAAATACAGCGGCGAGCGGAAGCCGCCGTCCGGAAGCTGGACGCTCACCGGTGACACGGTGACCATTGCGGCGGACATTATGGCGTCGAGCCGGATGAAGAGCGACATTCCGGACTGGATCCTGGACGACACCGCCAGCGTATCGGACCAGATCGTTCTGAAACGCGACCGGTTGGAATCGTTCCTGAACCGACGGGTGAAGCGTCCGAGTCGCTGGCTGAGATTTCTCCGAAACTGAAGCAGGCTCTGTAAATCCGGGATGCCGGGCGCTGCTGGTAGGCTTACGAATATAAGCCCGTGGCTCGTCGATGGCGTCCTATCCGGTGAAGGGGAATGCAATGCCCCGGGACCGCAAACTGAAGATCGCGCAGGTGGGATGTGGCAGCCGTGGACTGGGCGTACGGCTGCCCGCGATCCGCATGATGTCGGACGTGTTCGAACTGGCGGCCGTGTGTGACGTGGACGAGGCGAAAGCGCGTTCGGCCGGCGCGGAATTCGGGGTCCCGGCGTATTCTCGAGTCCAGGAACTGGCGGCGAGCGAAGACCTCGACGTCGCGGCGATCAGTACTCCCGGCGATTCACACCATGCCGTCGGCGCGTATCTGGCTGAGCGCGGCGTGAATCTGATCGTGGAAACCCCGATCTCTCCAACGCTGGAGACTGCCGATGTACTCATCAGTGCGGTCGAACGCGGCGGGGCGAAGCTGGAGGTGGCCGAGCAGTTCTGCCGGGAACCCATGCATCTGATGAAACGCATGGCGATCGAGGCCGGGCACATCGGGGATGTACTGCGGGTGTTCTCCCTGTTTCAAACCGGCGGCTATCACATCGTGAGCAACGTCCGGGCGATGGCCTGTGATTCCGAAGCCGTACGGGTCACCGGTCTGGCGATGAATTCGCCGATTCCCAGGGTGAACATAAGCGACATCCGGCAGTATGAGACGGAATCCTGGACGATGGACCTGGTCGAGTTTGCAAACGGTGCGCTGGCCGTAATGTCCTATTCTTCCATGTATCACGGGCAGGCACTGGGACGCAAGAGCCAGACGCTGTTTCAGGTGGACGGCACCACCGGGACGATTGTCGAGGATGACGTGCATACCACCACCGAAGCCCAGCGCCTGAACGGCGGCCGGGCCACCGTCTGCCCCATAAGGACGGAAACGCGCGACGTGGACGGGACGCAGGTGCTGGATCGGATGGTATTGGAGACCGACCCGCCGCTGGTGTGGCGGAATCCGTGGCCGCAGTACCGGACATCTCCGCGCGGGCTGGCGATCGTGGAGGAGATGGACAGCATCGCCAGGGCGGTACTGGATGACCTGCCGACCCGATATGACGGGTACCGGGCGAGAAAGGACATCGAGATCGAACTGGCGGTATCTGAGTCCGGACGGCTGGGCGGGAAACCTGTGGACCTGCCGCTGCGGGAACCCACGGTGCGGGAAACAAGGCTGCTTGAAAAATTTCGGCGGGAATACGCGTGCGATCCGTTCGACGTGGATGCGTGCGTGGACGTGTTCTTTCCGAAGCGGTAGCCAACTCCACGGAAACGTCAAGTTTCGGAGAAATCGAGAATGGGCAAAGGGCGCACGTTTGCTTCCGAGACGAGGAAACTGACGGACGAGAGAACGGGTGCATCTATCCGTCAGTTGACGGACCATCCCTCCATAAATCACAATCTGTACTTTTCAAACCCGTCGTGGACGCCGGACGGAAAGACCATCGTTTTTACCTCGTACCGCTCCGGGAAACCCAACCTCTTCAAAATGGACGAAGCCTCCGGCACGATGACGCAGTTGACCGATACGGACGGGTTCGGCGGATTCTCCGCCTGCCCTTCGCGAGACGGCAATAGGGTATTTTACAATGCGGGCGGACAGGTACGGTCCGTGGACCTCGACACGCTCAAGGAGTCGGTTCTCGCCGATTTCGGGGGCGGCAGCCCGGGCGGGTGCAGTCTCTCGTCACACGGTGCGCGCCTGGTGACTTCATTGCACCGGAATGGCGCATCGGCCGTGGTCGCCGTTGAGACCGACGGGTCCGGATTCCGCGTGGTGTGCGAACCGCCCCGCACCGTCGGCCACGTTCAGGTCTGCCCGGTCGACCCGGACCTGATTCTGTACTCAAGCGACGTGAATCAACGCATGTGGGAGGTTAGAATTGACGGGAGCGCGGAACGCGCGCTTTTTGTGCATGACAAGTCGGTCTGGATAACGCACGAGACCTTTCTCGGTCACTCCGATGAAGTGATGTTCGTGCACTGGCCGTTTGCGCTGCGGGGTATCAGAGTGGGGGAGGACGAAGACCGGACCATCGCTTCCTTCAACGCGTGGCATCCTTCGCCGCGGCAGGATGGATCCCTCATTGTATGTGACACCACCTGTCCTGATATCGGGCTGCAGCTGATCGACCCCGGTACAGGAGAGCACGAAACACTGTGCTTTCCCGGCAGTTCGAATGGAGGGACGCAGTGGGCGAAGACGGTCCCCGAGGATGATCACAAGACCGGGCCCGAAACGTACGGGCCTCAGTGGTCCCACCCGCACCCGTCTTTCAGCCCCGACGGAAAGCGGGTCATCTATACCTCGGACCGGACGGGTGCAAGCCAGGTCTACGTCGTGGACGTGCCCGATCAGGTCACGTCGTTCGTTTAATGGGCAGGCTGGCGCCGACTTGTGGGTTTATACAAAAAAGGCTTGACTCCCGTTGTGCAATCCTGTAGATTTGCGTTTCGCCCTTGCTTTGAAATATCCTCATTAAAATAAAGAAGATATGAATATCCACTTCGAATTTTGCGAAGGGCGGGAGCGGCAGTCTGATTCCGGCGGGCTTCGACCGGGTTCAGGCGGGAACGGCGTGCAGGCCTGCGTCGCGATGCGTTGCAGCCCGTCCTTTCAATGCACGGCGGAACTTTGGTGATCCACTGAGCATGTCGTTGAGAATTTCGGAACCTTGAATGGGTTGAAGTGTTTTTTTTAAAGGAAGGAGCGGAAATTCAGGATGATCCGGTGGACGTGGGTTCTCGGATTGGCGGCCTCCGCTCTCCTTGGGTGCGCCCGCGAGTCCGCGGACGAGCTTTTTTCCAAAGGGGAGGCGGCGGCTCACAAGGAGGCGACCTATCCGCAGGCGGAAATGCATCTCAAGAAGTTCCTGGATTTTTATCCGGATGATCCGAGGGCGGACCTGGTGCTGCATGCGCTGGCGCGCGTGCTGCTGAATGGGCACAAGTTCGACGAGGCCATCGGGTTTTACGAGACGCTGGTTCGGCGTTTCCCGGAGAGCCGGTATGCCGACCAGGCCCAGTTCATGATTGGGTACGCCCTTGATCTTCAGGGCAAATTTCAAGAAGCCCGCGAAGCGTATCAGAAAGTCATCGACATGTTCCCTGAGTCGGAATTGTACGATGATGCGACCATTTCAATTCGGAATCTCGGGAAGCCGCCCGAGGAATGGTTTCCCGTCGATTCGACCTCGGCCACAGGAATAAACTGAAGCGCGAACGGGTGTGACAGGTTCGGAATGAGACCCGTACCACCGCGCCCGACTCGTTATCCCGGCCGTTTCAGACTGTCAATCAGTTCGTGGCGCCATGGTTTCTCATCATTCTGCCAACGCAACCCGGCCGGACGGTATCGGTGTACACGGAAACCGTCCGGTGTTCTTTTTAGGAAGCTGTTTTAAATTTACCGGTGAGTTCCCGAGCACGAGCGAAGACCGCTGGGAATTGTAAGACAGCATCTAAATCCGCTTCCAGGGATTCAACGATGATGATCGCAGCCGATATACAGCAACTGAACGATGAAGTGGAACGGGAGAGCGCGTTTGTCCAGCGTCTGACGGGTGAAGTCGGCCGGGTAATCGTGGGCCAGCAGCACATGGTTGAAAGGCTGTTGATCGGGCTGCTGTGCAACGGCCATGTGTTGCTTGAAGGCGTGCCCGGTCTGGCAAAGACGTTAACCATCACGACAATGGCGCAGGCGATCCAGGCCTCGTTCAGCCGCATTCAGTTTACGCCCGATCTGTTGCCCGCGGATCTGATCGGCACCATGATCTACAATCAGGCGACCGGCGAATTCGTACCCAAAAAAGGTCCTGTATTCGCACAACTGGTACTCGCCGACGAAGTGAACAGGGCGCCAGCCAAGGTCCAGAGCGCCATGCTCGAGGCGATGCAGGAGCGGCAGGTGACCATCGGAGACCGGACGTTCCGGATGGACGATCCGTTTCTCGTCCTTGCCACGCAGAATCCCATAGAACAGGAGGGAACCTATCCCCTTCCGGAGGCGCAGGTGGACCGCTTCATGATGAAGGTCAGGGTTACCTATCCGCGGCGTGAGGAGGAACGTGAGATTATCGACCGGATGGGGACCGGGGATCCCCCGGCCGCAAACCACGTGGTCCGTCCCGAAGATATCGTCCGGGCGCGCGGTGTTGTCGACCGTGTGTACGTGGACGACAAAGTCAAGGACTACATCGTGGATCTGATGCTGGCAACCAGGGATCCGGCGGCCTTTGGGATTCAGGATCTCAACGCGCTGATCGAATATGGGTGTTCGCCGCGTGGCTCCATTTTCCTTACGCGCGCCGCCAAGGCACATGCCTTCCTGAGGCGCAGGGGTTACGTGACGCCGGAAGACGTGAAAGCCATGGGCCTGGATATCCTCCGCCATCGGGTGATTGTGACGTACGAAGCCGAAGCGGAGGAAGTCAGTTCGGAGGATATCGTCCGCCGGATATTCGATCACGTCGAGGTGCCCTGACACGATGATTCCTGCCGAGATACTCAAGAAGGTGAGACGCATCGAATTGCGCACGAGGTACCTTGTCGACACCGTGTTCTCAGGCGAGTACCATTCCGTCTTCAAGGGACAGGGGATGGCGTTTTCCGAGGTGAGGGAGTACCAGTTGGGAGACGATATCCGGTCGATCGACTGGAACGTCACCGCCCGGATGGGACACCCCTTTGTCAAGGTGTTCGACGAAGAACGCGAATTGACGGTGATGTTGATGGTGGACGCCAGCGCATCCGGGGATTTCGGTACGGTCTCGCAGATGAAGGGGGAAATCGGGGTGGAGATCTGTGCCCTGCTGGCATTCTCGGCCATACAAAACAACGATCGCGTGGGCCTGATTGTCTTCACGGACGACGTGGAAGTATTCATCCCCCCCAAAAAGGGCAGGATGCACGTGTTGCGTGTGATCCGGGAATTGTTGTACTTCAGGCCCGGTCGCCGGGGCACGGACATTGGCGCGGCACTGGAATATCTCAACCGGATCAACAAGCGGAAGAGCGTTGTGTTTCTCGTCTCCGACTTTCTGGCGTCCGGCTATGAGGCCGCGTTGCGGGTGTCCGGCAAGCGGCATGACCTGATCGCGGTTGTGCTCAGGGATCCGAGGGAACGTGAATTGCCTGATGTGGGTCTCGTGGAGTTGGAAGACGCTGAAACAGGAAGAGAGATACTGGTGGACACATCCGACCGGGAGTTCCGCTATCTCTTCAGGCAGATGAACGACGAGGCGGAGGAACGACGGGACCGGGTGTTCCGTTCGGTCGGCATCGACCGCGTCGATATTCATACAGAAGCGACGTACGTGGACGCATTGATGCGGTTCTTTCGCAAGCGGGCGCAACAGATCGCGGCGTAACGTCCCACATGGGATTTTTCAACGGGCCGATAAGGAGGCCGTTTTGATCGAGGTCGATCATTTAACCAAACAGTACGGTTCGCTCGTTGCGGTCAGGGACCTGACGTTTACGGTCGAGAAGGGGGAAGTGGTCGGATTCCTCGGTCCCAACGGTGCGGGCAAGACCACCACCATGCGCATCCTGACGTGTTATCAGCCCGCTTCGATGGGGACCGCACGTGTGGCCGGATTCGACGTTTTCGACGAACCGATGGAGGTCAAACGGCGCATCGGGTACCTGCCGGAGCATCCTCCGGTCTACAACGACATGTACGTGCGGTCGTATCTGGATTTTGTGGCGCGGATAAAGGGCGTGCCGTCAAAGGATCGACGGTCGCGGGTGGACAGCGCGATGGAGCGTTGCGGAATTACGGACCGGGCGAAGCAACTCATCGGCCAGCTGTCGAAGGGCTATCGCCAGCGTGTGGGTATCGCCCAGGCCATTCTGCACGATCCGGACGTCATTATCCTGGATGAACCGACGATCGGGCTTGACCCCAACCAGATTCAGGAGATACGCCGGTTGATCCGCGGATTGGGCCGGGAACACACGGTGATCCTGAGCACGCACATATTGCCCGAGGTGGAAATCACCTGCGATCGTGTGATTATCATCAACAGGGGTCGGATCGCGGCCGTGGATACGCCGGAGAATCTCACGGCGCGGACTTCGGGCAACCGGCGGTATTACGTGGCGGTATCGGGCGGCCTGGATGAGGCCGCGGACGCCATCGGGGGTGTCCCGGGTGTCGTGGGCGTGGAGCACGCAAGCGAAGACCGGGCACTGGAGGTCGACGTTTCCGGCGATTCCGATATGCGCCCGGCAATTGCGGCGAGGCTCGTTGAACGCGACCTGGGGCTGGTCGAACTGAGGCCGATCGCCGCGAGACTGGAGGACATATTCCACGAATTGACAACCTCCGAGGAGGAGAGCCGCTGATGGGTAACATCGCCGCGATTTTCTGGAAAGAAATGCGTTCCTACTTCGGATCGCCGATCGCCTACGTGGTTGCGACCGGTTTCCTGGTGATGATGGGATATCTCTTCCAGAACGAGATCGTGGAGTTCCGGGCGAAATGCCTTAATTATACGTTTCAGCACCAGGAGCATGGCGTCGATCCGCCGAACGTGAACGAGGACGTCGTGTTTCACTTCTTCCTGAGCCAGTGCCTCGTCTGGCTGGTGGTGACGCCGATGCTGACGATGCGACTGTTCGCGGAGGAGAAAGGCTCCGGGACGATTGAACTCCTGATGACGTCTCCCCTGACCACGTGGCAGGTCGTACTCGGCAAATTCGCGGCCTGCCTGGGTCTGTACGTAATCATCGAACTGTTGCTTCTGTCGCTGATCATCGTGGTGTCGTTTTACGGCGATCTGAACTGGGCGCGGGTACTCTCTGCGTGCGCCGCCATTCTGTTGCTGGGAGCATCGTTTATCAGCGTGGGCATTCTGGCCTCCTCCCTCACGGACAAACAGATCGTCGCCGTGGTCATCGCGTTCGTCCTCCTCCTTCTGCTCTTCGTTGTGCGGTATTCCCCCGAACTCATCGGGCGAGAGTGGGCAACCGTTCTCTTCTATCTTTCGCTGATCGATCACACGAGGGATATGGCACGGGGCCTGATCGACAGCAGCGATGTGATCTTCTTTCTTACTTTCACGTTCTTCTTTCTTTTCCTGACGCACGCCGCGCTTGAATCGCGCCGCTGGAGGCGATAGAGAATGACCGGTCTCTTCAGGATCCGTTGGGTCAAGTACGGTTCAAGCACGCTCATTGCCGTTCTGGCGCTGCTTGCGATCATGGTTGCGGTCAACTATCTCGCAACGCGCTACCACCACCGGATCGACGTGACGGAGGGCGGCATGCACAGTCTGTCCGATCAGACCGCCACGCTGCTGGATTCGCTGAAGACGGACGTCCACGTCCTTGCGTTTTTCCACGAGACGGATCCGGAAACTGCCGGATTCAGGGAGAGGCTTGAAGCGTACGCCTATCACTCCGGTCGTTTCACCTTTACCATGGTCGACCCCGCGGTTCATCCCGGTGAAGCCAGGCGATACGGAGTAGTCAAACCGCGTATCTCGGTGGTGATATCGGACGAACGCGAAGAACGGGTCTCGGGAACCGGGGAGAATCACCTGACCAATGCGGTGGCCAAAGTCAATCGGAAACGAGATAAAACCGTCTACTTTTCGACCGGGCACGGAGAACGGACGCTGAAGGCGCCGGAAGGGGATTTCATCCGGGTCGGGCAGGCCTTGAAGGAAGCCGGGTACGGGATCCGGGATACCCTGGTCCTGGACGCGGGGAAGGGGGTGCCGGCGGATTGCGATCTGCTGATCGTGGCCGGCCCGACGGCTGCATTCTCCCGGGTCGAAGCGGATTCAATCCGCAACTATCTCGCAGGGGGAGGTTCGGGGTTGTTCATGCTCGACCCGGGCGGAGAAACGGGTCTCGAGTCGCTGCTGGCGGGATGGAGTATCCAGGTCAACAACGACTACGTCCTGGGTTGGGGGCCGGGCGACCCGTCAATGCCGGGCTCGGTCTGGTACGCACGGCATCCGGTTACGGAAAAGCACCGGAATCGTAATCTGAGAACCTTCTACAGGCTCGCACGATCCGTTGAAAGCAAGGAAGACGCCACCGGAATGCAGACGCACGAACTGGTGACGACCCATCCGCGCGACAGCTGGCGGGAAGAGAAGCTGCCCGAGGCCTCGCCGGTTTTCGATCCCGGGCGGGATCTGCAGGGCCCGTCGTCCGTCGCGGTCGCCACACTCGACCGGCCGAAATATCGTCGTTTTCCATCCGAAGTGGGATTGCGCCACACCCGGATCGTCGTCTTTGGAGACTCTGATTTCGCGGGCAACGAATTCTTCGACACGGTAGGCAACGGAGACCTGTTCATGAACGCCGTGAGCTGGCTCATGGAAGAGGGAGATCTGATCTCCATACGGCCCAAGATGTGGGCTTACCGGGGCGTCGTGATGTCTGCAGAGGACCTCCTGTGGCTTTCATGGATTTCCGTTGTCGTAATACCGGCCATACCCGTCGTTGTCGGGATCGGAGTCTGGCGCAGGCGCCGGTGACGCCCGGCGGCGAACCGGCGAAAACGGCAGCCCGGCAGGTAATTCGCATGAATTTAAAGACAACAGGAATTCTTGTGCTGCTTCTGGCTGTGCTGGTCGGATTTGTCTACTTTTACGAAATCCGGGGCGCCGACGAACGTTACAAATCCCGTGTCAGCGCGGGACGCCTGCTGCGGCTGGAAGAAGACGCGGTCAGCGCGCTGACGGTACACCGTGGCGACACAACCATCGTCATGCGGAAATCGGGAGCCGCGTGGCGAATTCTGCAGCCCGTTGTCACGGGCGGCGACCACGGCGAAATCGTCGGATTGATCCGGACGTTGCGGTTCATGGACCTTGAGCGCGTGGTGGCGGACAGTGTACGTATCGCACGGGGTGAGGCCCGTCTCTCGGATTTCGGCCTCGACAGACCGAATCTCGCACTGGTAATCACGCAGGCGGACCGGGTGGATTCGCTCTTCTGGGGCGATCGGAGCCCGACCGGACGGTACGGTTACATCAGGTGGTCCGGTCATCCGGGAATACTCGCGGTCGGCGCCCCGTTCAGGTTGAGATTGGAAAAAGGGCTGTTTCAACTGCGTGACAAGCGGATCGCGGACTTCAATGCGGAAACCCTCCGGAAGGTCGAAATAGTTCGCGGCGATGCCCGTGTCGTCGTCGAGAGGCTTTCGGACGAATGGCGCCAGACGTATCCGGTCAACGACCGCACGGACGACGCCGAGATCCGCAAGCTGATCAACAGGCTTCGAACCGCCGAATTCACGCGAGTGGTTGAGGAGGAGTCCCCGCATCGGGGGCAGTACGGTCTGGAAGAACCAACGCTTACGGTATCGATATTCGATGGATACCGTGAGCGGAAAAAGACCATAGTGATCGGTCGCAGGAAGGAAGGTGGCCGGTTTCCGCCGTTTTTTGCGGCATTTTCGGGCAGTCCCATGGTTTTTCTGGTCGACTCGACCTTTGTCGCGGATATCAGAAACGCGGCCGGGGATCTGAGATTCAAGCGTATCTTCGCCGTCGACGCCTCTGGAGTCGACAGGTTGAAGCTGGCGTATCGGGACCGCGTCGTGGAATGTGTCAGGGACAGTACCGGCGGCGCCTGGCAGGTGCTGCAGCCAAAGCTTCACATTGTCATGGAACATCGAGTCCGACATTTCTTTCGCACCATCGAACTGCTCGAAGCTGAAGAATTCGTGGCGGAGAAGCTGAAGTCGCCGGAGGCATTCGGATTCGATCGACCGGCACTGGTGGTCACCGCATGGCGCGGCCGCGAGACTGTACAGGAATTGATTGTCGGCGAAAGGGACGGCAAAGTGTACGCCCAAGGCCGGCGCCGTCCCCAGGTCGCCCGAATCGATCACAAGGTTCTGACGAAGCTGAAACTCGAACTCGTGTCCGTAAAACCCGACGTTGTCCGCCCGGATACCATTCAGACACCGCGTGGCGGGGCAGTGCGGATGCAATGAAGGTGACCGACGGAACATGGCCCGGATTCTTTTATCGGTGTGGATCGGCGCCTGTGGCCTGGCGGCGCCGCTATCCGGCACGGAAGCCGAAATTCTGTTCGATGCGACCGTAAGCCGGGATACCCTTACACTGGGCGATCCCGTTCTCCTGAATTTACGGATCAGACGTGAGCCGGGGGATGCCGTCACGCTGGTACAGAACGAGGATTTCCTCGCGCCGTTCGAGGTGCGTCGCCAGGTACCGCCGGCGGTCAGGGAGGCGCCCGGAGGCGGTGTGGAAGAGACGCTGGCCTTCGAACTTGCCGCGTACCGCCTGGGGGTGATCGAAGTGCCGTCCATGGTACTTCGGGTGCGAACGGCCGGCGGCGACTCCGGACTGATCACTTCCGAGCCGATACCGCTTGTGGTACGCGGCGTCATGCCCGCGGGAATGTCGGATATCCGGGACGTGAAACCTCCTGTCGACGTCGAGGCCAGAATACCACGACGGTTCTGGTTCGTTGTTGCCGCTCTGGCCGGTCTCGCGGCCGCGGCGATCTGGTTCTGGCGGCGGCGAAGGAGCAAACCCTCGGTCGATTCCCCACCGCCGATTCACTGGCCCGACGAAGTCGAGAAGATTCGACGGATGCGACTCCTGGAAAACGGCGAATACAAGCGCTATTACAGCCTGCTTTCCGAGGTGATGCGCAGGTACCTGGAAGATTGTATCCGGGTCGAAGCCATGGAGCGCACCACGCACGAACTGGTGCATGACCTCGAACGGGTACCGGTCGCGAAAGCGGAGTTAACGGCGCTCGACGGGCTGCTGTCGGAGGCGGATCTGGTGAAGTTCGCGAAGTTTCGACCGCAGGAAGATGCTGCAGAGGACGCCGCGGAAGCCGTACTGGATCTTATGCGGCGGCTGGACGCACGGCATCGGCCCGGCGAAGAACACACAGAAAACGCGGCGCCAGTGGTAGTGACGGCATGATTGAGTTCAAGGATCCGGAATGGCTATTCGCGCTGGTACTGGTGCCGTTTCTGATCTACAGATATGTACGCCGGCAACGGCGGAAGCAAGGCAGCATTCGTTTCCCGGACCTGGGTGTAATCGGCCGGATTCCGCCGTCGGCCGTGCTTAAGCTGCGCCACGGCCTGATCGCGCTGCGGTGTCTGGCATTGATACTTCTGATTGTTGCGCTGGCGCGCCCGCGTTCGGGGCGGGAAGGGAGAGAAATCCTGACCCGCGGAATCGATATCGTACTCGCCCTTGACGTATCCGGCAGCATGGCCTACAAGGATCTGGACCGACAGCGGAAGTCGAGGTTGCAGGTCAGCAAGGAGGTCGTAAGCCAGTTCGTGCAGGGTCGGGTCAACGACAGGCTCGGACTCGTCGTGTTTGCAGGTGAGAGCTATACCCAATGTCCGCTCACACTCGACTACGGAATCTTCCTCAGCTTCCTGGAGGAAGTCCGGCTCGCGGACGACTCCTGGGACGGCACAGCCATCGGAACCGGCATCGTTACGGCGGTAAACCGCCTGCGCCGGACGGAGGCGAGCAGCCGCGTGGTCATCCTGTTGACGGACGGTGTGAATAACAGGGGAGAAGTGGATCCGGTTACGGCCGCGCGGGCTGCGCAGGCCGTAGGTATACGGATCTACACCATCGGCGCGGGAAGCAGCGGTGTCATCGTGACCGGCCAGGGCCTGCTTCAGAAGCGGGTTCGCGTTGAAATCGACGAAGAGACCCTGAAGGAAGTCGCGGAAATCACGGGTGGCCGTTATTTCCGTGCGACCAGCGAGAAGAAACTCGCAGAGATCTACCGTGCGATCGGGGAGATGGAAAAGACCGAGATCAAGACGCGCGACTATGTCGACTACTCCGAGCTGTTCACAGTTTTCCTCTGGCCGGGTCTTGTCTTGCTGGGCGTCGAACTGATGCTGGCGAACACGAGGTTCCGGAGGATTCCGTAGGATGCGTTTCGGCGACGTTCAGGCATTCTGGTTCCTGTTGACCGTGCCCGCGGCTATTCTGTTATTTGCGATCGCCTTTCGAAAAAGACGCAGGGCTCTCGCCCTTTTCGGAAGTCCGGAACTGATGCGGAAGCTGACCGCGGCCACGAGTTGGAAGCGTCAGTGGGTAAAGGCGGCATTGACGGTCGGCGGACTCGTCTTCCTGGTTCTGGCGCTGGCGCAGCCGAGATACGGAATGCGGCTGGAACTGCTGCACCGGAAGGGCGTGGATGTAATCGTGGCGCTGGATACGTCGCTGAGCATGCTGGCGGAAGACATCCGGCCCAATCGACTGACGCGCGCGCGCTTCGAAATCGAGTCCTTTATCGACAGGCTGGAAGGCGACAGAATCGGGCTGGTCGCGTTTGCGGGCCGCAGCTTTACGCTTTGCCCGCTGACCCTGGACTATGGCGCCGCCAAGCTGTTTCTGGACTCGATCGACACGGATATTATCCCCGTGAAGGGAACGGCCATCGCTGAAGCCATTCGCGCGTCGACGCGGGCGTTCGGCAGCGAGGAACGGAAGTACAAGGTCCTGGTGCTGATCACAGACGGCGAAGACCACGCGGGCGATCCGGCGGAAGCCGCGAAAGAGGCAGCGGAAGCCGGGGTGCGGATATTCGCGGTGGGTGTGGGGACGCCCGGCGGAGAGCTGATCCCGGTGAAGCGGAACGGACGGACGGATTTCCTGAAGGACGGTCGGGGCAATTACGTCAAGTCGCGCCTGGACGAAGTGAGTCTGCAACAGGTCGCCGGCGTGACCGACGGGGTCTACATCCGGTCACAGGCGGGCGGTGTGGGAATGGACAGGGTCTACGACGAAATCTCACAGATGGAGAAGAAGGAGCTGGGATCGCGGAAATACACGCAGTACAAGCACCGGTTCCAATGGCCGCTGGCCGTCGCCGTCGCCTGTTTCGCCTTCGAGGCGATGTTGTCGGATCGCAGAAGGGTGCGAACGCGATGGCAGGGGCGTTTTCAGTAATCTCAAAACACCTTCTCAACCCGGATTCACAGGGAGTGTGCTTCGTGAATCGGTATTTGATTGGACTCGTCATAGTTCCGCTTCTCGGCTTCACGTTTCTGGACCCGGCGGCGGACAGGAACAGGCGTGGCAACCGCATGTTTCACGAAGGCAGGTTTGAGGAAGCGCTCGAGTACTACCGCGAGGCTCAGGTGGAGAATCCGGATGCGCCGGAACTCAGGTTCAATGCGGGCGACGCCTATTTCAAGAAGAACGCCTACAAGGATGCCCTGCAGGAGTTCGGACAGGCGCTGAAGAGCAGGGACCCCTCGCTTCTTGCGAGAGCGTACTACAATATGGGCAATGTCCACGTCCGCCAGCAGAACCTGCAGCAGGCGGCCGATGCCTACAAGCGGTCGCTTGCGCTGCGGCCGGACGACCTGGACGCAAAGGTGAATCTGGAATGGGTTCTGGAAAAAATGCAGGAACAGGAGAAGGATCGGAAGCGAAAACAGGAGCAGGGCGAAGATCGGGACGAAGATCGGACCCGGAACGAAAACAGCAACGAACCGGACGAAAAGGAATCGAGTGACGGTGGGAACGGGGAACAACCGGAGGAACGGCCCGATCCGGACGCCGACGGCAATCAGGACGGGAAACGGGAAGGCAGCGACAATCCGGACCGGGAACAGCGCCCGCAGCCGGAAGACCCCGACGGGCAGCAACAGAATCAACAGTCGTCGCAACCGGAGTCGACGAGCGGTTCATTGAGTCGGGAAGAGGCTGAACGCCTGCTGGATGCGATGAAAGACAGGGAAACGAAGTCCCAGAAATATCGCCGTTTGCGCATTAACGGCAAACGATACAAGGGTAACGAGTGGTAGGAATGTCACGCGCGACCGTCTGTGTCTGTTTATTCGTATTCCTGATTTCTCGCGGTGTCGCGCTGGCCGAATCGCCGCGTCTCCATGTGTCGGTCGACCGGACGCGCGTGGAGGTGGGGGAACAGGTCACGCTGACGGTGACGTTAACGGCCGGCGGAGACGTCCCCGCGCCGGAACTTCCGATCCCCGATGCGTTCGACGTTGTCGGGCGTTCGTCCTATACAACCCAGGAACTCAACATATCAAACGGCCGGGTCGTAACCACGCGAAACAACTCGTACGTCTATTCCCTTACGGCAAGGCGCGCGGGAAGTTTCGTGATCGGCCCGGCGCACGTGCTGCACGAGGGCAGGCGGCATGAATCATCGAAGGTTCGGGTGAATGTCGTGAAGCCCGGCCGGCGGCCGCACGCGCGGCCGCCGGCCGTACCGGGACAGGATTCCGGCGGGGATGATCTGGAGGAGGACCTGTTTGTCGCGACGACAGTGGACAGGAAAAAGGTATATGTGGGAGAACAGGTAACCGTTACGTACAAGCTTTACACACGTCGTTCGCTCCGCAATATCAGTTACGGCCGCCTGCCCGCCTACACCGGATTCTGGTCGGAAACCCTGTTCGACGCGCAACGCGCCAGTTTTAACCGCGAGATCTACAACGGCCGCGAGTTCAACGTCATGCGGTTGAAGACGATGGCGCTGTTTCCAGCCGCGTCGGGCGTGCAGTCGCTGGACGTCATCGAAGTTGTCTGCCAGGTTCAGGATCGCACGCGTCGCAGAAACCTGTTCGATATGGATGACTTTTTCGGGTTCGGCGCCGGCAGGGAAGTGCGGGCGCGATCGGAAGACGTGAAGATCGAAGTCTTGCCTCTGCCCGCGGGCGCCCCCGCCGGGTACAGCGGCGCGGTGGGCCGGTTCGACGTATCCGTCGAGGCATCGCCCTTAGACGTCCGGACGGGAGACCCAATCGAGGTGAAGGTGAGGGTGCGCGGGACGGGGAACCTGAATGCCGTGGGCGAACCCGTTCGGCCGGAAGGGGACGCGTTCAAGTTCTACGATCCGAATTCAACCGTTGGCACGGGTGACTCGGATGGACGAATCGGCGGCGAGAAGAGCTTCGAATACGTCGCGATTCCCAACCGGGCCGGAAAACTGGGGATCGGTCCTTTTCTGCTCGTCTATTTCGACCCCGAGGTTCATCGATATCGGACAGCGCGTTCCCGTGTGGTTACGGTAGACGTGAAGCCGGGCAGGCAGCAGGCCGCCTCCGGCGCCGTGATGAGCCGGAGAGAGATTGAGATGCTCGGCCGGGACATCCGCCATCTGAAGCCGGATCTCGGAATTCTGGAGGATCACGGCCGGAGGTATGTCAGGAGCACGTGGTTCTGGACCGTTCAGCTGGTGCCCTTCGTCGGTTTTTTCGGCATTTTTGCGTACAAGCGCCACCGGGACCGGATCATGGGCGACGTGGCTTACGCCCGAAGAAGGCGTTCGGGTTCCGAGGCCAGGAAACGCCTGACCCAGGCGAGAAAGCGACTGCACGAAAAAGACGGGGTGGCGTTCTACGTCGAAATAAACCGCGCGCTGGCCCAGTTTCTGGCCGATCGACTGAATCTTCCGGTTGCCGGCATGACCCGCGAGTCGGCGGCGCGGGCGCTTCGGGACGTGGACGTACCGGACCCGATCGTCTCGCAAGTGCGGGATGTCTTCCTTCGCTGCGACTATGCACGTTTCGCTTCGGTCCGCATACCGGAGAAGGAACGCGAGGATATCTACAACGCCGCGGCGGCACTCATCGACTCCCTGGGAGCCAGGATATGAGGATCGGGCGCACACGGAACGGCTGCGTGCGGCGGTTCTTCCGGGTCCTGGATTCCGCAGTTCCTTCGGCAGCATCGGCCTTGCCGGCGGTACTGGCGATTCTTCTGTTTCCCGGCGCCGCCGGAGGCGCCGGAAACGACGCGAGAATCTATAACGAGGCGAACACCCTTTACGGGCAGGGCGAATTCAAGAAGGCGGCGGGTCGGTACGAGGAAGTCGTCTCACGGGGCGTGCGGAACGGCTACGTTTTCTTCAACCTTGGCAATGCCTATTTCAAGGCGGGAGAAACGGGGCGGGCCATTCTGGCCTATGAGCGGGCTCTCAGGTTGATGCCGGATGATGAGGATGTAATCGCGAATCTCAGGTTTGTGAACAGCGTGAAAGTGGACAGGAGTCCGGATGACAACGCCAATCTCGTTACCCGCGTCCTGTCGTCCGGATACGGGCTGCTGAGCGCCGACGTGCTGGCCGTATCCGGAAGCGTCTGTCTGTTCCTGGCGGCGGCCGCCGGCGTGATCTGGCTTCTTGCTCCCTCCCGACGCTCGTTGTGTATCGGATTGCTGGCGCTGGCGGGCATGGGGTTGGGCGGTTCGGGCGCGCTGCTGACTTACCGGGTCTATAGCGAAAACGCCGTTTCGGAAGCGATCGTCATTACGGACGAGGTGACGGGACGCAGTGGTCCCGGGGACGATTATCTGCTTGTGTTTACGATCCACGAAGGTACGAAGGTAACGATCGAACGGGTCGAAGAACGCTGGGTTCTGGTCAGGTTGCCAAACGGCATTGGCGGGTGGTTGCCCGGGAATTCACTGGAAATAATCTGAAACGTGGAATACGGGAATGCATACACGGGCGGCATGCGGGATTCCGATGGTTCCCGGCAGCGAAGACCGGTTTCCCCATGCGATTCGGCTGCTCACGCGGTCAGGGGGTTGGCGTGATGTCGTTCAATGCCTGGTTTCGATGTTTTAGAGGTTGCAGCGGCCATTATCCCCTGACGCAGATCGTCTACGCGTGTCCGAAGTGCGGCGGTTTGCTCGAGGTGGGCCACGATATGGAAGCGCTTCGCGACCGATCACCGGCGGACTGGCGTCGCCTGTTCGATCGGAGGTATATGCGCACGGAATGGCCGTACGGCAGTTCAGTGTGGGGCAAGAAGGAATTGGTATGCCCCGTTGTGGACAACGACAACGTCGTGTCGATGTACGAAGGGGGCAGCAATCTGTTCTGGGCCGAGCGTCTCGGCCGGGAGATCGGAGTCGAAGACCTGTGGGTCAAGCAGTGTGGAAACAGCCACACCGGTTCGTTCAAGGATCTGGGCATGACGGTGCTGGTGTCGATGGTACGGCAGATGATCTCCGATGGGCAGCGCATCCCGGCCGCCGCGTGTGCCTCGACCGGAGATACCTCCGCGGCTCTTGCGGCCTATTGCGCTCACGCCGGTATCCAGGCGGTCGTGTTCCTGCCGCGGGACAAGGTTTCCACGGCCCAGCTGGTGCAGCCGATGGCCAACGGCGCCCTGGTATTGAGTCTGGATACGGACTTCGACGGGTGCATGAAGCTGGTTCAGGATATTTGCCACAAGGAGAACATCTACCTCGCCAATTCGATGAACTCACTTCGTGTTGAGGGGCAAAAAACCGTAAGCGTGGAGTTGTTACAGCAGTTCGACTGGGAACTGCCGCAATGGATCGTGATCCCGGGGGGCAACCTGGGCAATGTCAGCGCCCTGGGAAAGGGCTTCAGCGAGTTGAAGGAAATCGGCCTTGTCGACCGCGTGCCGCGAATCGCGGTCGCTCAGAGCGCCCGGGCAAATCCGCTCTACCGGAGTTTTCTCAACGATTTCGACGCATTTGAACCTCTCAAGGCGCAATCGACTCTGGCCAGCGCCATTCAGATCGGAGACCCGGTCAGTACCGAAAAAGCGATCATGACCCTGAAGAACATCGGTGGCGTTGTGGAGCAGGCAACCGATCAGGAACTGGCGGATGCGGCGGCGAGGGCAGATCGAACCGGGCTGTTTTCGTGCCCGCATACCGGCGTGGCCTTTGCCGCGCTCTTCAAGCTGGTAGACCGAGGCGTCATCCGGAGAGATGAGCGGGTTGTCGTGATTTCCACTGCCCACGGATTGAAGTTCGCCGATTTCAAGATCAGGTACCACCAGGCTGAACTTGGGGCATTCGACGTGGACCCGAACCATGCGAATCTGCCCTTGCAGTTGCCTGCGGAATACGGCCGGGTCCGGGATCAGATCTTTCGGACGCTCGATTTGAACGGTGGTTGACAGCGGCGGGGAATTTGGTTAAATTCATCGATCAGATTCGGTGTAGTGGTGATTTGAGGCATATTGCAGCCACTATAAAGAAATCGCTAAAAAGCTGATCGCCCATACGATAGCTGGTCGCGTATTCAGGTTCTCTGGGGCTTTTTGGCTTCAGGTTTTTTTTTGTTGTTTCCGGAGGATGCAATGGAAAAGAAGCCATCGACGGATGGCGTCTGCAATTCTACGAGTGCCGTCCACGCGGGCGAAAACGGCGGGCACTGGGGGCACTCCCTTACGGTTCCGATCGCGCAGACGTCGACCTACGTATTCGAGAACACCACAGCGGTGGACGATTTTGTGTCCGGGCGTTCGGCCCGGCTCGATTACGGGCGCTACGGAAACCCGACGCAACAGATCGCCGAACGAAAGCTGGCCGAACTGGAGGGTGCGGATTCGGCGCTGTTGTTTTCGTCCGGGATGAGCGCCGTAACAACGACCCTTCTGGGCATGCTGTCCTCGGGACATCACGCCGTGATTACCGACGACTGTTACCGGAAGACCGCGCAATTCTGCGAGCAGATGCTGAAAAAGTTCGGCATCGATACCACCTTCGTGCCTGCAGGCGACTATGGAAGGCTGGAGTCGGCCATGCAGGAGAATACGAGAGTGGTGATTGCGGAGTCTCCGACCAACCCGCATCTGAATGTGATGGATCTTGAAAAAGTGGTCGCCATCGCCAAATCGAACCGTGCGAAAGTCGTTATTGACAGTACGTTTGCCACACCGTTCAACCAGCGTCCCCTGGAGTTCGGCGTCGATCTCGTCATTCACAGCGCGACCAAGTATCTGGGTGGGCACAACGACCTGATCGCCGGCGCCGTTGCAGGACCCGAGCCGCTGGTGTCGGCCATAAAGGACTATCGCGGTATCCTGGGAGGCGTGATCGACCCGCATTGCGCGTATTTGCTGATCAGAGGCATCAAGACATTCCCGCTCAGGATGGCGCGTCAGAACGAGACTGCGCTGGCGCTTGCCCGTTTTCTGGACGGGAAACCCGGGATTCGTCAGGTTTACTATCCCGGTCTCGAGAACCATCCGCACCACCGCGTCGCACGGGAGCAGATGAGCGGGTACGGCGGCGTGGTGAGTTTCGATCTCAACGCGGACCTGGCCGGAACCATGGCGTTCCTCGATCGCCTGGAGATTCCATGTATTGGCGCAAGCCTGGGCGGGGTGGAGAGCATCGTCTCTCATCCGTCAACCATTTCCTATTACGAAATGGAACGCGATGACCGGATCGCCATCGGGATCAGCGACGAGCTTGTACGCTATTCCGTCGGGGTCGAGGACGCGGAAGACCTGATCGGCGACGTGGAAAGGGCGCTCGAGGCGCTATAGAGTTGGAAGCTGTAATTCTAAAACAGCTTCCAGGGAGGTTTGGGGACGCGATTCGCTTCGCGTCGCGGCGTATGTTCGGACCGTTTCTTGCATTCGCGCTGCGTGCGCCATTACAGGATGAGCGCTGGCGGCAAAAGGTACTGGTGGGCGGCTTGCTGTCCCTGCTGCCGAATCTGGCGCTGCTGCTCGGCGTCTTTATGGTAATGGGAAGAGTTTCCGGAATGCTCGCGCCGGTCGCGGTGGTTTTCTTCGTGTTGCCCACAGTCGTTACCTGGGGATACGTCTATCGTGTCTTCGTCGACGCGTTAAACGGTCAGGAATTCCGCCGCCTGCCGGAGTGGAACGACTGGCTGCGGTACGCTGCCGTGGGGGCCCGGCTTGGCGTAATCTACCTGGGATATCTGTTTCTGGTCGGTCTTGGCGCGCTTGCCGCGATGGCTGTCTTCGGCCTGTTTCCTCCCGGTGAGGATCAAACCCGGCTGAGCGCGGTGACGTTGCTGGCGATCGGCGCCGCGATGATGCTATACGGGCTGTTGCCCATCGTATTCGCGCGGTTTGCGGCAGAGCGCAAGATCTGGGCTTCGTTCGATCCCGGCGCGATCGTGTCGGACATGGGGCGGGCGGTTCGCGGGGGGAGATACACGCAGGCGTGTCTCGGGTTCTATCTCTGCTTCGGTTTGCTGCTCCTCCTGAATCTGATATTGGGCGCGGTACCGCCGGTGGCCATGTTCGTCGGCTCCATTGGCTCGTTTTATTTGATGGTGGTGTTTGCCTGGGTATTTGGATGGCTGATCGGCATCCGGAGTGCGGATGCCCCTGGCGCCGGATGAGATCAAACCTGAGCCCAGGCCGCATCGAGTACCCTTTTTGCGTTGGCGATTACGATTTCGGGCGATTCACCTTCCATTGGAGAAACTTCGAAGCTCAGAATCGGGCGCTTGTCCGGATCCAGGAATCCGACGTCGAGCAGTTCGCTTAGGAATTCTACGGCTTCCGGTACGTCGTTCTCACCGTCTTCGCAGCCGAATCGAGGATGATTGTCGCCGTAGGCGGGGTGATCCGGGTTTCGCATCACGCAGTTGCCGATATGGGCGTGTACCAGATGGTCACGGGCAATTCTCACCGCATATTCCGAGCTTTCCCCCTGCAGGGGGAAATGACTCAGATCCAGCATCAATCCGAAGTTGGAATACTCCCGCCTGACCCTCGAAGACACCTCAACCGCCAGCGCGTTCGGACCTACGAGACAATTCTTGCCAAAGGGAAGCCGGTCGAACGTTTCCAGTACCACGTTCATGTTCCTGCCTGCCGCGTCATCGCAAAGGCGGCAAAGTGAGTCAACCAGCAGGTCCACGCCCCCCTCGCGGGCGCCGGGACCGGGGTCCGTGCCCGAAAGCAGCGCGATCCCCGGGGCCCCGAGCGCTTCGGCCTGCTCGATCCCGGCCTTGACCGCGTCTACGGCGCCGAGCCTGTGGTCCTTGTCGCTGGCGTTGATATCCAACTTGCCGCCCAGAAGGATGGGTTGGGCGCCGAAGGCCACGTCCATATGGGCGGCCGCGAGCAGTTCGGCGGCATTGGCGCGCACTTCTCCGTCCTTCATGTGCGTGACTTCCACAGCCTGGAAATAGGGGTCCAGCGCGATTCTCTCAAGCGTTTCAAGAATCGGTCCTTCACCCCCGATGCAGGATTTGTAGGCCATAAAGTGCACGATGCCGATTCGAGCGTAGTTCTGAATGGGTTCGGTCACAACCGGGACTCCTTTCTCTCCTGCCGCAAGTGGGTTCCGAATCGCGAGGTTGGCGATTCGGGAAACGGGATTGGATCGCAACTTTCTTTCAGTCGACACACGCGGGAAATGTGTCCGCTGGAGTTGTCCGAAGCCCGCGGACGCCGACCGAACGGAGGTGCCAAAATACGCATTCGTTCCGGTGATGTCAATCGGCAATTCGCACTTTTACGCTTGACTTTCCAGGCGTCCACGTGTATTATTTCCGCCCTGATTTCGTCGTGAGTGGGGAGGTACCCAAGCGGTCAACGGGGGCAGACTGTAAATCTGTTGGCTGACGCCTTCGGTGGTTCGAATCCGCCCCTCCCCACCAAGCTCTCAGCCCCTCCACACACAACTGGAGGGGTTTTGTCGTGTGCGCCTGTTTTTTCAGATAAAAACGCTTGACATCCGGACCCCTATAGTATAACTTCTTAAGTCTGGAAACTTTCAGGGACGGGCCTTTGTGTGTACTCTTCTCAACGGGGTCGTTTCCTGTGAATCGCGGGAATAGCTCAGTTGGCTAGAGCGTCAGCCTTCCAAGCTGAATGTCGCGGGTTCGAGTCCCGTTTCCCGCTCCAAAAACCCGCGGGCTGCGTTATCAGCCCTTTTTCTGTCGTCCAGACAGGGTCATGGCCCATGTAGCTCAGTCGGTAGAGCACCTCCTTGGTAAGGAGGAGGTCACCGGTTCAAGTCCGGTCGTGGGCTCCAGAATTACCTCCTGGCACCAACAATGCCCAGAGATCTGATTACATTGGCCTGCGCCGACTGCGCGCGCCGGAACTATACGACGAACAAGAATCGGCGTTTGCACCCGGATCGCGTCGAGTTCAAGAAATATTGCAGGTTCTGTCGTAAGCATACCCGGCACCGGGAGACTCGCTGAGTTTCAGGGTTCGCTGCTAATTTGGGGTTAGGGCAGTAGCTCAATTGGTAGAGCACCGGTCTCCAAAACCGGCGGTTGCGGGTTCGATTCCTGCCTGCCCTGCCATTTTCCTCCGAAACAGCCACCTGGCCCGCACCCGAGTTCCGCAAGCACCTACAGGTCCCGGGTTTCTTTTGCCAATCCCCATCAAGCCGCGACGACTCGGCTCCCTGTTGCTCATTCCCGGGTTGTTACAGGTGTTGGGGCGTTTCCCTGGCGGTATACCCGATGTTCGCGAAAGTGGCGCAATTCATTAAAGACGTGCAGCTTGAAATGGGCAAGGTCACCTGGCCGACCCGGGACGAGCTGATCGCTTCCACAACGATTGTGCTGGTGGTTTCGCTGGCCCTCTCCGTGTTTATCTTTGCCGTAGATTTCGTGCTTTCGCTGGTTCGCAGGTTTGGAATGAGTTGACGGCTCCAGGTTAACCAACAGTGAGTGATGCCCCATGGCAATGCGCTGGTATGTCGTACATACCTATTCGGGACACGAAAACAAGGTGCGTTCCTATCTCGAAAGCGCCAAGGAAGGCACCGAGGTTGCGGAAAGGATCAACCGGGTCGTGGTTCCCACCGAAGAGGTCGTGGAAATGAAGGACGGGAGGAAGACGACCTCCTTCAGGAAGTTTCTGCCCAGCTACATTCTGGTCGAAATGGAAATGGACAAGGAGACGATGCACTTCGTCACCAATGTGCCGGGCGTTACAAGCTTTGTCGGGCCGGGCAAGCGTCCCCAGCCGCTGCACGAAAGGGAAGTGGAACACGTGCTGGGACACGTGGACCGGCGTCAGGAACAGGACGATCAGGAAATACCTTATCAGGTCGGAGATCGGGTCAAAGTTATCGACGGTCCGTTCAGCGAGTTTATCGGCATGGTCGACGTCGTGAATCCGGAGAAGAGAAAGATCAAGGTGATGGTGAGCATTTTCGGCAGAAACACACCTGTGGAACTGGATGTCCTGCAGGTTGAAGAGGCCGTGGAAGGGTAACGCGATGGCAAAGAAAATAATGACGACCATTAAACTTCAGATTCCGGCGGGACAGGCGTCTCCCACGCCCCCGGTCGGGCCGGCGCTCGGGCAGCACGGGGTCAACATCATGGAGTTCTGCCAGGCGTTTAACGCGCAGACCCAGGACAAGCAGGGATTGATCGTGCCCGCGGTCATCACCGTGTTTGCGGATCGCAGTTTCTCCTTCATCACGAAAAGCCCGCCCGCCGCGGTTTTGTTGAAGAGGGCAGCGGGTCTGGAAAAGGGATCGCCAGAGTCCAATCGAACCAAAGTCGGCAGTGTCAGGCGGGATCAGGTTCGGGAAATTGCCGAAATGAAGATGGAAGACCTGAATGCCGGCAGTCTGGAAACCGCCGTACGTATGATTGAAGGAACGGCGCGAAGCGCCGGGATAACGGTCGAAGATTAGGAGGTACATCCATATGGCCGGGCGCAACGGCAGACGATACAAGGCGGCGCTTTCAGGGATTGATCGGCGCGCGCAATATTCAATCGAAGACGCGGTTTCCCTGCTGAAGGAAATGCCGGTGCCGAAATTCGATCAAACGGTAGAAATGGCCATGCGGCTGGGCGTGGACCCGCGTCAGGCCGATCAGCAGATCCGCGGTACAGTGATGCTGCCGCACGGGTTGGGAAAGACGATTCGCGTGGTTGTGTTCGCCAAGGGCGAGCAGGCGGCGGCAGCCGAAGCAGCCGGAGCGGATGTTGTGGGAGCCGACGATCTGGCCGAACGGATCAATGGCGGCTGGACAGATTTCGACGTGGCCATCGCGGCGCCGGACATGATGAGCGTTGTCGGACGCCTGGGAAGGATTCTGGGCCCCAGAGGGTTGATGCCCAACCCCAAGAGCGGCACGGTTACACCGGACGTGGCCCGGGCGGTGGCGGAAGCCAAGGCGGGTCGCGTGGAGTATCGCGCGGACCGGAACGGGAATGTCCACGCGCCGGTGGGCAGGATTTCCTTCGAAGAAGACCGGCTGGTCGAGAATGCCCGGACGCTTTTCGATACGATTCTCCGTGCGCGTCCTTCATCCGCCAAGGGACAGTATGTCAGGTCCGTGACCCTCGCGACCACCATGGGGCCGGGCGTACGGATCGATCGGTCCAGCGTGACAAACTGACCGCGGGAATCCGCGCAACGGAAGGAAAGAGGATGCCAACGGATGAAAAAGTCAGCGCTGTCGAGGAATTAACCGGTCTGATGACACGGTCTCAGGGGTTTTATCTGGCCGATTTCACCGGGCTGGATGTCCCCGATGTCACCCGACTTCGAAAACGACTGCGCGACGAGGACATCATCTATCGGGTCGTCAAGAATCGTCTGGCCCTGATCGCTGTAAAAAACGCCGGGATTCAGGGACTGGAAGACGTTTTGCAGGGTCCGACCGGCCTGGCAAGTTCCGAGTCCGATCCGGTAGCGGCTGTAAGGCTGCTTCACGAATTCGCATCGGAGACCAACGGTCTGCCGAGGATCAAGGGCGGCTTTGCGGACGGACGGGTTTTTCGCGAGGATCAGCTGGAGACGCTTGCCCTGCTTCCATCGAGGGAAGTGTTGCTGGGACAGTTGGTTTCCTCGGTTCAGAGCCCGCTGGCCGGACTGGTGTTCTGCCTTGGCGGCCTGATCCAGAGCCTGGTGCTGGTTCTGAACGAAGTTGCAGGGAAGAAAGGTGAAGCCGCGGAGGAAAATTAGACATTACCTAATATCCGTTTCCATCATCAAGACAAGACCTACGGAGGACGTCCATGGCAATCGCAGACATTATCGATGAGATCGAGAAGCTTTCCGTACTGGAACTGGCCGAACTTGTCAAGGCGCTCGAAGAAAAATTCGGCGTGAGCGCCCAGGCGATGGTCGCCGCGCCCGCGGCCGGCGCCGGCGCAGGAGCGGACGTAGAGGCTGAAGAAGAAGAACAGACGGAATTCGACGTGGTATTGAACGCGATCGGCGACAAGAAGATTCAGGTAATCAAGGTGGTACGGAGCGTCACGAGCCTTGGCTTGAAAGAAGCCAAAGAACTCGTCGACGGTGCGCCTCGCAGCGTCAAGGAGGGAGTCTCCAGGGAGGAGGCCGACCAGATCAAAGCCGAACTGGAGGAGGTAGGAGCCGTTGTAGAGATAAAATAGCCGGGCCGAACTGCATTCCTGCCTTCAATCATTGGTCGATTTCACCAGAGGAGCGTGATCATCTTGGCGAAAAAAGGACTTATAGACAGGAAGTCGTACGGAAAGATCGCTTCTGCCATCGAAATGCCGAATCTTCTGGATATCCAGATTGATTCTTACAACTGGTTTTTGCAAAAGGACGTACCGCCTGGCGAACGTGGCAAACAGGGCCTCCAGGCGGTTTTCCATAGCATTTTCCCCATCAGCGACGTTCACAGGCTGTTTTCGCTCGAGTTTGTAGACTATTCCATTGGCACACCCAAATACGACGTGGGTGAGTGCCTGGAGCGCGGTACCACCTACGCGGTTCCTCTCCGCGCCACGCTGAGGTTGATTTCCCGCGAAAAGCAGGACAACAAAGAGTTTCGGATCAAGGATATCGTTGAGCAGACCGTATTCCTGGGCGAACTGCCGCTGATGACCGATGAGGGCACGTTCATTGTCAACGGTTCCGAACGGGTCATCGTAAGTCAGCTCCACAGGTCTCCGGGAGTCTTTTTCGATGAAACCATTCATCCGAACGGGAAACGTCTCTATTCCGCCCGGATCATTCCATACAAGGGCGCCTGGCTGGAATTCAGTCTGGACATTAACGACATAATGTACGTGCATATAGACAGGAAACGGAAGCTTCCGTTTACCACGTTTCTGCGCGCACTGGGTTTCAGCCGGAACGAAGAGATCCTGAGCCTCTTTCACGTAAACACGACGGTGAAAGTCAACGAGGAGCTGGTTGGCGCGGTCGCGATGGAGGACGTGGTCGACAAAGAGACAGGCGAAGTGATCGTCGAGGCCTACCAGACCGTGACGGAAGAGCATGTGCAGGCGTTGAAGAATGCACGAGTCAACCGTCTGACCATACTGGACGTGGACGCCGAGAACGATGGTGGCGTCATTGCCAACACCCTGCAGAAGGACCCTTGTGACAACGAAGAAGAAGCGCTCTCCCGCATCTACAATCTGCTGCGTCCGGGCGACCCGCCGAATCTCGAGACCGCTCGCGGCCTGCTCGAGCGCCAGTTTTTCAGCCCAAAGCGATATCAGTTGGGCGAGGTCGGTCGTTACCGATTGAATCAGCGCCTGAATCTCGACATTCCCCTTGAGTTTACCACGCTGTGCATTGAGGATTTTCACAGGGTGATTCAATACCTGCTCGTTCTGTTCAAGGGGGAAGGCTATACGGACGACATCGACCATCTGGGCAATCGTCGCATCCGGACCGTGGGCGAACTTCTGTCCTATCACTTCTCGACAGGTCTGGTCAGAATGGCCCGGACGATCCGGGAGCGGATGAGTCTCAGGGACACGGAACAGATTACGCCGCAGGACCTGGTCAATGCCAGGACCGTATCGACAGTGGTGCAAGCCTTTTTCGGCAGCAGCCAGCTCTCCCAGTTTTTGCAGCAGACCAATCCGCTGGACGAACTGTCCCATAAGCGGCGGCTGTCCGCCCTGGGCCCCGGTGGCCTGACACGCGACCGGGCCGGATTCGAGGTTCGCGATGTACACCATACGCACTACGGACGTATCTGCCCCATAGAAACGCCCGAAGGTCCCAATATCGGACTCATCGCGAACATTTCCACCTACGCCAAGATCAACGCCCTGGGCTTTCTGGAAACCCCGTACCGTGTTGTGAAAAATGGACGGGTTACCTCCAGGATCGAGTATCTCTCCGCGGACGAGGAAGACAAACACACGATCGCCCAGGCAAACGCAATGCTCGATGCCGACGGGCGGTTCCGTGATTCCGCCGTTCAGGCCCGACGGCGAGGCGACTTCCCGCTCGTGGACCCCTCGGAAGTGGACTATATGGATGTCTCCCCCTGCCAGCTGGTGAGTACGGCGGCGTCCCTGATTCCGTTTCTGGAGCACGACGATGCCAACCGTGCGCTGATGGGCTCGAATATGCAACGGCAGGCGGTTCCGCTGCTCCGGACGGAGGCGCCGTTCGTGGGAACCGGAATGGAACACGCCGTCGCGGTGGATTCCAAGGCGGTCGTAACGGCGAGGAGCCCGGGAACGGTCACCTACGTCAGCGCGGACAAGATTGTGGTCAAACGGCGCAAGGGGCGCGACGTGGAGATGATCGACCTGTTCGACGAAGACGTCTACCGGCTGATCAAATTCAAGCGGTCGAATCAGGATTTCTGTATCAGCCAGAAGCCGCTCGTTCAGGTCGGAGACCGGGTTGAAGCGGGCGCTCTGCTGGCTGACGGTTGCGCTACGGACCGCGGAGACCTCGCGCTCGGAGCGAACGTGCTTTGCGCGTTCATGTCGTGGAACGGATACAATTTCGAGGACGCGATCATCGTGTCCGAACGACTGTTGAAGAAAGATATCTTCACTTCCATTTCCATAGAGGAGTTCGAGCTCCAGGTGCGCGACACCAAGCGGGGCGTGGAGGAAATCACCAGGGAAATTCCGAACGTCAGCGAGCAGGCCGTGCGCAACCTGGATGAACAGGGCATCGTTCGGGCGGGCGCGGAGGTGACATCCGGGGACATTCTCGTGGGCAAGGTAACGCCCAAAGGTGAAACGGAGCTCTCGCCTGAAGAGCGTCTCCTGCGCGCGATTTTCGGAGAAAAAGCGGGGGACGTCCGAGACGCCTCCTTGAAAGCGCCGTCCGGTATGGACGGTGTCGTGATGGACCGGAAGGTTTTTTCACGAAAGGACAGGGAAAAAACGCGCAAGGCCGACAAGGAGAAAACCGCCGCGGTCAAGAAACAGATCCAGGAGAAAATCAAGTCCATTAAGGACAGCAGAGACGAACAGATGGCGGAGTTGCTGCGGGGCGAAAAACTGAATCTGCTGCGGAACACGGAAGACGGCTCGGTAGCTGCCCGCAAGGGAAGGGTATTCGACGAGAAACTGGCGGAAAAACTCGATCTGGACGTCGTGAGACCGGACGATTCCTGGGTCTACGACGACGTGGCCAACCACAAAGCAGACCGCATTCTCGAGCTGTCCGAAAATCTGGTCCGGGCCGCGGAAGACGAACTTGAGCGGGAACTTGAAAAAATCGCGCGCGGCGACGAACTGCCGCCGGGCATCGTACAGCTTGTCAAGGTGTATATCGCGCGCAAGCGAAAGCTGATGGTCGGCGACAAGATGGCAGGGCGCCACGGAAACAAGGGAGTGGTTTCGATAATCGTACCTGAGGAGGACATGCCGTATCTGCCCGACGGTACCCCGATCGACATTATCCTTAACCCGCTGGGCGTGCCTTCCCGGATGAATCTCGGACAGATCCTCGAGACCCACCTCGGTTGGGCGGCCAGGGCGCTGGACCTTCATGTCGCCACGCCGGTCTTCGACGGCGCGACCCTGGAGGATATCAAGACCGCGCTCGATCAGGCCAGTCTGCCGGAATCCGGCAAGACGGTGCTGTTCGACGGCAAGACCGGAAAGCCATTCGACAAGGAAGTCATGGTCGGTTACATATATATGTTGAAGCTGTCACATCTTGTCAGCGACAAGATCCATGCCCGCTCCATTGGACCCTATTCGCTGGTAACGCAACAGCCCCTTGGCGGCAAGGCGCAGTTCGGAGGCCAGCGATTCGGCGAGATGGAGGTGTGGGCGCTGGAGGCCTACGGCGCCGCATATATGCTGCAGGAGATGCTGACGGTCAAGTCCGATGATGTTGCAGGACGTTCAAAGATCTACGAAGCGATCGTAAAGGGCGAGAATCCACCTGAGCCGGGGGTTCCCGAGTCTTTCAACGTGCTGGTGAAGGAATTGCAGAGCCTCTGTCTGGACGTGGTCCTGGAGAATGGTCAGGGTGGATGAGTACCGATGGCGGGGTCATCTTTTCGTTTGATTTCGATCGCAAAAAGGGGGTAAGGCCCGTGGCGGACATCAACACTTCCAAGCGGCCCACAGAGTTCAACTCGATTCGAATTCAACTGGCTTCACCTGAAACGATCCGCGGCTGGTCGCGCGGCGAGGTGACGAAGCCGGAAACCATCAATTACCGGTCGTTCAAGCCGGAGCGCGACGGGCTGTTCTGCGAGCGCATCTTCGGTCCGGTAAAAGATTGGGAATGCAGTTGCGGCAAGTATAAGAGGATTCGTTACCGGGGTGTGGTCTGCGACCGGTGCGGCGTTGAAGTGACCCAATCGAAAGTGCGGCGCGAGCGGCTGGGCCATATCGAACTGGCGGTACCGGTCTCGCATATCTGGTTCTTCAAGTCGCTTCCGTCCCGCATGGGGTATCTGCTGGACATAACAATTCGCAACCTGGAAAGGATCATTTACTACGAGTCATATGTCGTGTTGGATCCCGGCGACGCGCCGGATCTGAAGTATAAGGACCTTCTCTCCGAAGATGAAGCATTCGAACTGGAAGCCAAAGGGTACAGCTTTGAGGCGGATATGGGTGCGGTCGCGCTAAAGAAGCTGCTTGGCGAAATAGACATTGAGGAGCTGTCCGCGGAGTTGCGCACCCAGGCACGTATGGAAACCTCCGTTCAACGCAAACAGGAGGCATTGAAACGACTCAAGGTGGTCGAGGCATTTCGTCAGTCCGACAACCATCCGTCCTGGATGATACTGGATGTCATCCCCGTAATCCCGCCGGACCTTCGCCCGCTGGTGCCCCTGGAAGGCGGAAGGTTCGCCACGTCGGATTTGAACGATCTGTACCGGCGGGTCATCAACCGGAACAACAGGCTGAAGAAACTGATTGAAATCAAGGCGCCGGAGGTGATCCTGCGTAACGAGAAACGCATGCTTCAGGAAGCTGTCGACGCCCTGTTCGACAATGGCCGCAGATCTCGAGCGGTACGTGGAGACGGAAACCGCTCGCTGAAGTCGCTGTCGGACCTGCTGAAGGGAAAGCAGGGCCGATTCCGCCAGAATCTGCTCGGCAAACGGGTCGACTATTCCGGACGGTCGGTAATCGTCGTCGACCCCAACCTCAAGCTGCATCAATGCGGGCTTCCAAAGCACATGGCGCTTGAACTGTTCAAGCCGTTCATCATCAAGAAACTGGAAGAGCGAGGATTGGTCCAGACCGTCAAGAGCGCGAAAAAGCTCGTAGAGCGCGAACGGGTCGAAGTCTGGGACATTCTGGAGGACATCATCCAGGATCACTATGTCCTGTTAAACCGTGCGCCAACGCTCCACCGGCTGGGCATCCAGGCGTTTCAGCCCGTGCTTGTGGAGGGGAAGGCGATTCGCATTCACCCGTTGGTGTGCGCCGCGTTCAATGCCGACTTCGACGGCGACCAAATGGCGGTCCACGTGCCTTTGTCGTTCGAGGCGCAAATCGAGGCCCGCGTACTGATCATGTCCGCCAACAACATGCTCAAGCCTGCGGACGGGTCCGCTGTGATTGTGCACAATCCGCAGGACATCGCCATGGGTTGTTATTATCTGACCAAAATGGTCCAGCAGTCCGACAGGAATCATCTCAAGGCGTTCGGGAGTCCCAACGAAGCGCTGATTGCGCATGATTACGGAAAGATCGCCCTCCACGAAGCCATTCGTCTCCGAGTCGACGGGAAGCTGCTGACCACCACCGTCGGACAGGTCATCTTCAACGAAATCCTGCCCGACGGAATGCCCTACGTCAACCAGATGGTGGACAAACCCGTGATTCAGAAGGTAACCACCGACGTCCACCGCCGGTTCGGGAATCGGGCGACCGTCGAATTCGCCGACGGTCTAAAGCGATTGGGATATGACTATGCCACCCAGTCGGGGGTGACGGTTTCGATGGACGACGTCGTGGTTCCGCCCAAAAAGCAGGAGCTCATCGACAGGGCCAAGGGCGAGGTCGACCGCATTCTGCAGCAATACGTCCACGGCGTCATCACAGAGGGCGAGCGATACAACAAGGTCATCGACGTCTGGCAGCACACGACGAACAACATTGCCGAAATGATGAACGAGGCCCTGGAGCATTCGGAGGCCGGATTCAACTCGATCTACATCATGAAGGACTCCGGCGCACGCGGAAGCGACGATCAGGTGAAACAGCTGGGCGGTATGCGGGGGTTGATGAACAAGCCGCAGAAGAAACTCACCGGAGCGATCGGTGAAATTATCGAAACGCCCATCGTTGCCTCCTTTAAGGAGGGGCTCTCGGTGCTCGAGTATTTCATATCCACGCACGGCGCAAGAAAAGGATTGGCCGACACGGCGCTGAAGACCGCCGAAGCGGGCTACCTGACGCGTCGAATGGTGGATGTGGCGCAGGACGGCGTGATAAGCGAGGTGGACTGCGGCACCATTATGGGCATCGAACTCGAAGCGCTCAAGGAAGGTGAGGAGGTGGTCGAGCCGCTGGCGGACCGCATCGTGGGCCGCACGCTTCTGGAGGATGTGTTCGACCCCATCGGCGGCGAAATCATCGTGGAGAGCGATATGCTCCTGGACGAGGCATCGGCCGCCACAATCGCCGACGCCGGCGTGGAGCGGGTGAATGTGCGCTCGGTGTTGACCTGTGAGGCCCGGCGCGGCATCTGCGCCAAGTGCTATGGTCGCAACCTCGCCACGGGAAGACTCGTAGACATCGGCGAGGCCGTCGGCGTGATTGCCGCCCAGAGTGTCGGTGAACCCGGCACCCAGCTCACCTTGCGGACTTTCCATATTGGAGGTACGTCCAGCCGGATCGCGGAACAGGCCGAAATCGTCGCCAAACGGGCGGGCGTCGTGAGGTTCATCAATATGGACTCCGTCGCCCGGAGCGACGGTCAGCGAATCGCGGTAGGCAGGAACGGAGAGTTCGAGGTACAGGACGACCAGGGTCGTCCGCGCGGCGGTCACTATTACGTTCCCTACGGCGCCGTGCTGCAGGTCGAGGACGAGCAGCAGGTTGACGAAAACCAGGTCCTTTACGAATGGGATCCCTATAATAACATTATCGTATCCAACAGACCGGGTACCGTCGAATTCGTAGATCTCGTCGAAGGCGTGACGTACCGCGAAGAGGCCGACGAGACCACGGGTCTTGCGGCGCAGGTGGTTACCGAACACAGGGATCGGACCCTTTCTCCGCGGATTCGAATTGTCGATGTCGACGGGGATGAAGTCGGTCACTACATCATCCCCGTTGGCGCTCGTCTCGTGGTACACGACCAGGACCGGATCGGCGCCGGAGATACGCTGGCGAAGATCCCGCGCGAGCGGAGCAAGACACGGGATATTACCGGCGGATTGCCCCGCGTCGCCGAACTCTTCGAGGCGCGGCGCCCCAAGGATCCGGCCGTGGTCACCGAGATCGACGGTTCCGTCAGTTTCGGCGGACTCGTACGGGGTTCCAGGACGGTAATCGTCACGTCCGATGACGGTGAGGAGCGGAAATACACGATTCCGTACGGAAAACACCTCCGCGTCCAGGAGAACGACCGCGTACAGGCCGGTGAACAGCTGTCGGAGGGGTCGGTAAATCCGCACGATATTCTGCAGATTCAGGGTATCCAGGCGGTGCAGGAGTACCTGGTGAACGAAATCCAGGCCGTCTACCGTATGCAGGGAGTCCGGATCAACGACAAGCACATCGAGTGCATTGTGCGCCAGATGCTGCAGAAAGTCCAGGTTACGGATCCGGGCGACACGAATTTCCTGGAAGGAGAAACGGTGGATCGCTTCCGTTTCAGGGACGAGAACGACAAGGTGATTGCGGAAGGCGGCGATCCGGCCACGTTCCAGCCCGTGTTGCTGGGCATTACAAGGGCTTCCCTGATGACCGACAGCTTTATCTCCGCCGCGTCGTTCCAGGAGACCACACGCGTGTTGACGGAGGCCTCGGTGCAGGGCAAGATGGACGGCCTGCTGGGGCTGAAGGAAAACGTAATCATCGGGCACCTGATTCCCGCTGGAACCGGTTCGGAGCGGTACCGCGAGATCCAGGCGGTGTCGCTCGAAAAGGAGGCCGAGGACGTACCGGAAGAGGGCCTTGAAAACGTCGGACTACCGCCGATAAATGCTTGACAAGCAGGCATTGAATTGGTATAATGAAAGTCTATGGCCGATTTTCCGGAAACGTCAGGATCCGTCTCCGATTGGATTCGGTCGCGTTGCACCTGATATGAACCATACTGGAGGTTGAATTGCCCACCATTAATCAGCTGGTGCGCAAGGGGAGGAAGCTGAAGGCAAAGCGATCTTCTGCCCCGGCATTGCGGGGATGCCCTCAAAAGCGGGGTGTCTGCACGCGCGTATATACCACAACCCCCAAAAAGCCAAACTCCGCCCTGAGAAAGGTTGCGCGCGTCCGACTTACAAACGGGATGGAGGTCACGGCATATATCCCGGGAGAAGGACACAATCTCCAGGAACACTCCGTGGTGCTTATCCGGGGTGGCCGGGTACGGGATCTGCCTTCGGTCCGGTATCACATTATCCGTGGCGTTCTGGACACGACCGGCGTTGCCGACAGGAAACAGGGTCGGTCCAAATACGGCACGAAAACGCCTCAATAGGGCATTCGTAGGTTCTGTAACAGGTTTGATTTGGGGGATAACGCAGGCTGTACACGGTGTGTCCCCCTTGTTTTGAGGGTAACATGAGAAAAAGGCGGGCCGAGAAAAGAGATTTTTCACCTGATCCAAAATTCGGCAGTGTTCTCGTGACGCAATTTGTCAACAGCCTTTTTCGGAAGGGCAAGAAGAGCATTGGTGAAAAGATACTTTACCGCGCGCTCGACCAGATTGCCGAACGCACGGACAAGACCGGGCTGGAGGTTTTCGAACAGGCGGTTGAAAACGCGAAGCCGATCATTCAGGTGAAATCACGACGTGTGGGTGGAACGACATACCAGGTTCCGGTCGAAGTGCGGTCGGATGAGCGCCTTTCACTTTCGATTGGCTGGTTGATTACATTCGCTCGCGGCCGTGGCGAGAAAACCATGTCCCAGAGGCTGGCGGGGGAATTGATGGACGCGGCCAACGGCCGTGGTCGGGCCATGCAGCGGAGAGAAGAAACACACCGGATGGCCGAGGCCAACCGGGCGTTCGCACACTATCGGTGGTAGAGAGAATGTCACGTAGAGAACAACTGGAACGGATCCGGAACATCGGCATCATGGCCCATATCGATGCGGGTAAAACCACAACGAGCGAGCGGATTCTGTACTATACGGGACGGCTGCATCGAATGGGCGAAGTGCACGATGGCGCGGCTACGATGGACTGGATGGACCAGGAGCGGGAGCGTGGCATTACCATCACATCGGCGGCCACCACCTGTTTCTGGGACGGACACCGGATCAATATTATCGATACGCCCGGACACGTGGATTTTACGGCCGAGGTCGAGCGGTCACTCAGGGTTCTGGACGGAGTGATCGGGATCTTCTGCGCGGTTGGCGGTGTCGAGCCCCAGACGGAAACGGTCTGGCGCCAGGCCGACAAGTACCGCGTTCCGCGAATTGCTTTTGTAAACAAAATGGACCGTACGGGCGGGGACTTCTTCCGCGTTCTTGAAATGATGAGGGAACGCCTGGCCTCCAATTTCGTACCGGTGCAGATTCCCGTAGGCGCCGGCGAGTTGTTTACCGGGTTGATCGATCTGGTGAAAATGAAAATGGTGTCCTATCAGGAAGACACACTGGGCACGGTATTTACCGAAAGCGAAATCCCGCTCGACCTGTTGGACCTGGCGCAGAATTACCGCGAGCAGATGCTGGAGGCGGTCTCGGATTTCGACGATACGCTGATGGAAAAATTCTTGGAAGGCGAACCCATCGGCGAAGAGGAAATAAAACAGGCGCTCCGGCTGGCAACCATCAACGTGAGCGCGGTGCCGGTTTTCTGCGGATCGGCGTTTAAGAACAAAGGCGTCCAGCGTCTGCTGGACGGCGTTCTTGACTACCTGCCGTCACCCCTGGACGTTCCGGCGGTAAACGGCATCGATCCCGATTCCGGTGTTGACGTTGCCCGCGCGCCCTCCTACGACGAGCCGTTCTCCGCACTCGCATTCAAAGTGAAAACTGATCCTTACGTGGGCCACCTGACGTATTTCAGGGTCTATTCGGGCTGCCTCAAGACCGGTTCGTACGTCAGGAATTCCAATAAAGGGAAAAGAGAGCGGATCGGCCGGGTCCTCCAGATGCACGCCAACAAGCGCGAAGATATCAACGAGGTTGTCACCGGAGATATCGCGGCGGCCGTGGGGTTGAAAGCCACGGGAACCGGTGAGACGCTCTGCGACCCTGACCATCCGGTTATTCTGGAATCAATGGACTTCGCGAAGCCGGTTGTGTCCGTTGCCATCGAGCCCAGAACCAAGGCTGACCAGGATCAGCTGGGCACCGCGCTGCGGAAGCTGTCCGAAGAGGATCCGACGTTCCACGTATCCTCCGACGAAGACACCGGACAGACCATTATTTCCGGCATGGGCGAACTGCATCTCGAAATCATCATCGACCGCCTGATGCGGGAATTCCGTGTAGCGGCGAACGTAGGGAAGCCCCAGGTGACCTTCAAGGAAGCCATACGCAAGACCGTTCAGGCCGAGGGTCGTTTCATCCGGCAGACGGGTGGACGGGGGCAGTGGGGGCATGTCCGGCTGGAAATGGGTCCCGGTGAACCTGGCAGCGGCCTCGTATTCGAAAACAACATTGTGGGCGGCGCTGTGCCCACCGAATACATCCCCGCCGTCAGACAGGGTGTTCATGAGGCCATGCAGTTGGGTGTTTTGGCCGGGTATCCGGTGGAGGACGTCAGAGTCACGCTCTACGACGGATCGTATCACGATGTCGATTCTTCCGAAATTGCGTTCAAGGTGGCCGCATCCATGGCCTTCAAGGACGGCGCCAAAAAGGCGGATCCGTACCTGATGGAACCTCTGATGGACGTCGAGGTGGTCGTGCCGGAAGAATATATGGGCGATGTGATGGGCGATCTGAACGCCCGTCGCGGACACATCGTGGGCATTGTAAACCGGCCGGATGCCCAGGTCATCACGGCGATGGTACCCTTAACCGAAATGTTCGGTTACGCCACACGGCTGCGGTCCCTGACCCAGGGTCGAGCGATCTACTCGATGGAATTCTCGAGGTTTCAGGAGCTGCCCAAAGCGCTCGTACAGGAACTCGCGGAAAACTAGCGATTTGAAGATGCGTTGTTTTTTACATAGCGGTCGACTGCGATTGCAAAACAAATAGACTATCGCGAAGTCTATTGAACAGGAGGAAGGCGAAATGGCTAAGGAGAAGTTCGACAGAAGCAAGCCGCACGTCAATATCGGTACCATAGGGCACGTTGACCATGGGAAGACGACATTGACGGCCGCCATTACCAAGACGCTGGCCGCCAAGGGGTTGGCGGATTACATGCCCTTCGATCGGATCGATCAGGCTCCCGAAGAACGCGAACGCGGAATCACCATCAATACCGCGCATGTCGAGTATTCCAGCGAAAGCCGTCATTACGCCCACGTCGACTGCCCCGGACACGCCGACTACGTTAAGAACATGATCACCGGTGCGGCCCAGATGGACGGCGCAATCCTGGTGGTGAGCGCCGCCGATGGTCCAATGATCCAGACGAGAGAGCACATATTGCTTTCCCGGCAGGTGAACGTGCCGTCAATCGTCGTCTACATGAACAAGGTCGATATGGTCGACGATCCCGAGCTTCTTGAACTGGTGGAGCTGGAGGTGCGCGAGCTTCTCAGCGATTACGATTTCCCGGGCGACGACGTACCCGTGATTCGCGGGTCGGCGCTCCACGCGCTCGAGTCCGACGATCCTGACTCTGAAGCCTGCGAATCCGTATGGGAACTGCTGGAGGCCGTCGACAACGCGATTCCGATTCCGGAGCGCGACGTGGACCGGGATTTCCTGATGCCGGTCGAGGATGTCTTCAGCATTACGGGCCGGGGAACGGTGGGCACGGGGAGAATCGAGCGGGGGGTGGTCAATCTCAACGAAGAAGTGGAAGTCGTGGGTATCAGAGAGACGCGCAGGACGGTGGTCACGGGTATCGAGATGTTCCGAAAGTTACTGGACGTCGGCGAGACCGGAGACAACGTGGGCCTTCTGCTGCGCGGCGTCGATAAGGAAGACCTCGAGCGGGGTATGGTCGTTGCCAAGCCCGGTTCGGTAACGCCGCATACCAGGTTCAAGGGCGAAGTCTACGTACTCACGGAAAAAGAGGGCGGTCGGAGCAAACCATTCTTTACAGGATACCGACCGCAGTTTTATTTCAGAACCACCGACGTCACGGGTGCGGTTCAGTTGCCCGAAGGCGTGGAAATGGTGATGCCGGGCGACAATATCACGATGGACGTCGACCTGACACCTCAACCCATCGCCATCGAACCTCAACTTCGATTCGCGATACGTGAAGGCGGCCGGACAATCGGATCGGGCGTGGTCACTGAAATCCTGGACTAGGGCGGAGGGGCAGTGCCAGCACAGAAAATTCGTATTCGACTGAAGGCATACGATCACATTGCTCTGGACCGGTCCGTGGACGAAATCGTGCGGACGGCAAAACGGACCGGTGCGCTGATTTCCGGCCCCATCCCATTGCCCACCAAGCGTTCGTTGTATACGGTGCTTCGGGGCCCCAATATCGACAAGAAATCGCGGGAGCAGTTCGAAACCCGGATACACAAACGCTTAATCGATATTCACAACTCGACGCCGCAGACGGTAGATGCCTTGATGAAACTGGATCTGCCGGCGGGGATCGACATCGAAATCAAGGCATAGTGCCGTGTTGGGATTGATCGGAAAAAAAATCGGAATGACCCAGGTGTACGACGAGGGCGACAACCTCGTCCCCATTACCGTGGTGAAAGCGGGGCCCTGCCCGGTCGTACAGGTCAAGGACGATGGGTCGGACGGATACCACGCACTGAAACTCGGCTTCGGTGCGACTGCGGAACGGCGCCTGACCCGTCCGCATCTTGGCGTTCTGAAGAAGTCCGGCGCAGGCCCTCATCGCATCCTGAAGGAATTCCGGGTATCCGACGCCTCCGGGTATGAGGTCGGACAGGTTCTTGATTCCGGCATTTTCGCTCCCGGTGAAACCGTCTCGGTAACCGGTCGCACGAAGGGCAAGGGCTTTCAGGGCGGGGTCAAGAGGCATCATTTCAAAGGCGGACCGAAGACACATGGACAGTCCGACCGGCATCGGGCTCCGGGTTCCATCGGTCAAAGTTCGGATCCTTCCCGTGTGTTCAAGGGGATGCGGATGGCAGGCCATATGGGTCACCGCAGGGAGACCGTGAAAGGGCTGATGGTCGTCCGCGTGGACAGGGAACGCAACCTGTTGCTGCTCAAAGGCGCCGTACCGGGCCCCAATGGCGGCATCGTAATGGTGCAGAAGCAACGCAATTAACGGGAACTGAACGAGTTATGGCGTCAGTAGATATTACAGACCTCCAAGGTGAAGTCGTTGGATCCGTCGACCTCCCGGAGACGATCTTCGGAATTGAACCGTCTCGCCATGCAATCTATCATACGGTAAAGTCTTATTTGACGAACCAGCGCCAGGGCAACGCCCATTCCAAGACCCGCGCTGAAGTGCGGCGCAGCAAACGGAAGATGTACCGGCAAAAGGGAACCGGAAGGGCGAGAGCCGGCACCGCGTCGTCTCCGATCCGCGTCGGAGGCGGAGTTGCACACGGCCCCAGGCCGAGAGAGCTGAACGAACGGGTGTCGAGAAAAGTGCGGCGACTCGCATTGAAATCGGCATTTTCCCTGAAGGTCCCTGACGGCGCGATCAAAGTGGTGGAAGACTTCACGTTCGACGCACCCAGGACGAAACGTGTGGCTGATCTGACGCGGGCGATAGAAGTCGACGATCGAAAGGTTCTTCTTCTCACACCGGAAGCCGCTCCGAATATACTGAAATCTTGCCGGAATCTATCCAGCGTCCATGTCTTGCCGGTGGCTCAGGTCTCAACGTACGACGTCGTCAACGCCGATGCGGTCGTCTTTACAACGGAGTCCCTGGACCGGCTTCAGGATATCTGGGGTTCGGCATGAAAAAAGACATCAGAGAAATCATCCGCAGGCCGCTGATCACCGAACGTGCATCCGAACTTCAGGAAGATCACAACAAGTTCGTATTCGAAGTTCGTGTCGATGCGAACAAACTGGAAATCAAGAAGGCCGCTGAAACGTTGTTCGATGTAAGAGTACTCAGCGTCAATACATCGACGGTCGCGGGAAAGCTGAAGAGAATGGGGCGGTTTCAAGGCCGCCGTTCTGCATGGAAAAAGGCGATTGTCACCCTCGCGTCCGGCGACGCCATCGACTTTTTTGGAGAGTCCTGATCGATGCCGGTTAAATCATTCCGACCGTTTACGCCATCGCTGCGGTTCAAGACCGTGTCCTCGTTTGAGGAAATTACAAAATCTGAACCCGAGAAGTCGCTTGTTGAGGCGAACAGAAAGAGCGGTGGACGCAACAACATGGGCCGTATCACGAGCCGGCGCCGCGGCGGAGGGCATCGCCGGCATTACCGGGTTATCGATTTCAAACGCGACAAATTCGGTGTTCCGGCCAGTGTTTACTCGATAGAGTACGATCCAAATCGCTCCGCGAGAATCGCGCTGCTCCACTATGCGGACGGTGAGAAGCGTTATATTCTCGCACCCGCGGGTCTGCGGGTTGGCGCACGAGTCGTGTCCGGTCCCGAAGCCGACGTACGGCCAGGCAATTCGCTGCCTCTTGAGAATATCCCGCAAGGAACCCATGTACACAATGTCGAGTTACAGCCCGGGAAAGGCGGACAACTGGGCCGTTCAGCCGGCGCTGAAATCCAGATCATGGCCAAAGAAGGAAAGTTCGCACAACTTCGTCTGCCTTCCGGCGAGGTCCGTCTTGTGCCAGTGAGGTGTTATGCCACCGTTGGACAGGTTGGGAATCAGGAACACGAAAATGTGGTTTTGGGCAAGGCGGGACGCAACCGGTGGCTCGGGAAGCGGCCTTCCGTCAGGGGAGTTGCCATGAATCCGATCGACCACCCGCACGGAGGCGGGGAAGGACGGGCCTCGGGTGGTGGACATCCGGTTACCCCCTGGGGCGTGCCCACGAAGGGCTACAAGACGAGAAAACGCAAAAAACAATCCAACAAACTCATCGTGAGAAGACAACGCAAGAGATAAGTCCCGGCGAGGAATGAATGGCAAGGTCGCTTAAAAAAGGCCCGTACGTGGACCCCGGTCTTCTGGCAAAGATCGAGGCGATGAACAAATCCGGTAACAAGCGCGTGATTCAAACGTGGGCGCGCCGTTCGACCATTTCTCCTGAGTTCGTCGGTCACACGCTGGCTGTGCACAACGGGAATAAGTTCATTCCGGTGTACATCACGGAGAATATGGTGGGCCACAAGCTGGGTGAGTTCGCGCCGACGCGGACTTTTCGAGGGCACTCGGGAAACCTCACTGAGCGTTCGACGGGATTGAAGTAGTACTTGCGGACTTGACAGTCCGTTGGAAAAGTCCATCCGGGCTACTCTTCAGGGGAAGGATGTCAATGACGGCCAGGGCAGTCTCCAGATACGTCAGGATTTCACCCCGCAAAGCACGACAGGTCGTTGATCTCGTTCGCGGCAAAGGGGTTGAAGAGGCGTTTCACATTCTTCAGTTTACACCCAAGAAGGCAGCTCGTTTGGTAGAGCGCACGCTCCGGTCGGCGGTAGCCAACGCCGCCAGCAGCGAAGAGTCCACGGTCAGTGAAGAAGACCTTTACGTACAGGAGGCGTACGTGAACGGCGCCATCGCCATGCGCCGGATCCGACCCATGCCGCGGGGCGCGGCGGGATTTATCCGAAAACGCTGCAGCCACATTACACTGGTCGTATCGGACGACGATTAGCCGTCGGGAGGGTTTCTTTTGGGCCAGAAAACACATCCAACAGGATTCCGGTTGGGCATCGTAAAAGATTGGCGTTCCCGCTGGTTTGCCGGTCGGGATTTTGCCGAATTGCTCAAGGAAGACTTGATGTTGCGGCGCTACATCCAGAGCAGACTGCAACGGGCAAGTGTGTCTCAAATTGAGATAGAGCGCGCGCCGAAACGGGTCACCATTTCGGTGCATACCGCGCGTCCCGGTATCGTGATCGGGCGCAAGGGGCAGGAGGTCGATAAGCTCAGAGACGAACTGAAACACATCACCGGAAAAGAGATTTACATAAATATCCAGGAAATCAAACGGCCCGAACTGAATGCGCAGCTTGTTGCCGACAACATCGCGCGTCAGCTGGAACAACGCGTGTCCTTTCGCCGGGCAATGAAAAAGGCCATCGCTTCCGCGATGCGTATGGGCGCCGACGGCATCAAGATTGTATGCGGTGGGCGTCTGGGCGGTGCGGAAATGGCGCGGATCGAAAAGTCGGAGCCCGCAGGCAGAGTGCCCTTGCATACGCTTCGCGCCGATATCGACTACGCGACCTCCACGGCGTTTACAACCTCCGGCACGGTGGGAGTGAAGGTATGGGTGTGTCACGGCGAGGTCGTGGAACGCCGGGCTGCAGGGGGGGCCGCGCAGTAGTGGCAACCCGGGATTTCTGAGGATAAGACTCCATGTTAATGCCGAAAAGGGTCAAGTGGCGAAAACAGCAGCGTGGGCGCATGCGTGGCGTGGCGCACCGGGGGAGCAGCATCGCTTTCGGGGAATTCGCGCTCCAGGCGCTGGAACCCGCGTGGATCACCAGCCGACAGATCGAGGCGGCGCGTGTTGCCATCACCCGCGCACTCGGGCGCGGTGGGAAAGTGTGGATCCGGCTGTTTCCCGACAAGCCGGTCACCATCAAGCCCGCCGAAACCCGGATGGGCAAGGGCAAGGGGAACCCCGAATACTGGGTTGCTGTCGTGAAGCCGGGACGCATCATGTTCGAGATCGACGGCGTTGAACGGGAGAGCGCCCGCGAAGCCATGCGAAAGGCCGGCCACAAGATGCCCATAAAGACCCGGTTCATCGAACGGGGAGACAGCGAGGAATGAAAGCCAGCGAGATTCGTCAGATGACGCAGGGCGAGGTAGATGAGCTGCTTGGAGACAGGCTCGAGGAGTTGTCCAACCTGAGAATTCAGCTTGTCACGCAGCAGCTCGACAATCCGCTCCGGGTCAAGTCGGTCCGGCGGGATGTCGCCCGGATCAGAACGGTACTCAGGGAACGCACACTGGAGCTGAACGCCTCGACCGGGGCCGCAGGCGCCGAATCCACCGGATCGGAAGGAAATTAGACTATGGTACAATCCGTCGCCCGGGGACGTCGCAAGACCCTTGTGGGCCGGGTTCTGAGCAATCGGGCCAATAAGACGATCGTCGTGGAGGTCACATGGCGTACCCCTCATCCGCTTTACGGCAAGGTAGTCCGGCGTCGTTCCAAATTCGCGGCGCACGACGAGAACAACACTGCAAACGCCGGCGACACCGTACTGATTATGGAGACCCGCCCGATCAGCAAGACCAAACGGTGGCGTCTAGCCGAGATACTGGAAAAGATTCAATAAGGAGTATCGGAGGATGGTTACGGAACAGACGGTATTGAACTGCGCCGACAACAGCGGTGCCCGAAAAGTCATGTGTTTCAGGGTGCTGGGCGGGTCGCGTAGAAAATATGCCGGGCTGGGCGATACGATCGTGGTCGCGGTAAAGGACGCCCAGCCCAACAGTGCGGTGAAGAAAGGAGAAGTCGCGCGGGCGGTCATTGTTCGGACAAAGAAGGAGGCCCGACGTTCCGACGGTTCCTACATTCGTTTCGACGACAACGCGGCGGTTCTGATAAATGCCGAGGGAGAACCCAGAGCAACCCGTATCTTCGGACCTGTCGCACGTGAACTGCGCGACAGGAGATTCATGCGGATTGTTTCTCTGGCGGCGGAAGTGGTATGATTCTTTAGATCGTGAGGAGAGTCGAAGGGTGAAAATTCATCTTCGCAAGGGAGACCAGGTCGAGGTCATCGGGGGCGTCGATGCAGGGAGGCGTGGACGCGTATTGAGAGTACTCCCGAAAAAGTCGCGTGCGCTGGTTGAAGGCGTGAACTTCATCAAACGACATACCAAGCCTGGGCCCAAGAACCAGCAGGGCGGCATCATAGAGAAAGAGGCTCCCATACATATCTCCAATCTCATGTTGATCGATCCACAGACCGACGAACCCACGAGGATACGCCGGCAGAGACTCGAAAACGGCGTCCGGATTCGTCTTTCGGTCAAGAGCGGCGAACAGATCGCCGAAGCGAATTGATAGCGAGGGCTGGATGGCTGCGCGACTCCGTGAAATCTACAGCAACGAGATCGTCCCGGCGATGGTTTCGCATTTCGCCTACAAGAACAGGATGCAGGTACCCCGACTGGAGAAGATCGTCCTGAACATGGGGCTGGGTGAGGCTGTCCAGAATCCAAAGGCGATTGACAGCGCCATCGCGGACCTGTCCACCATAGCGGGGCAGCGTCCTTCGATCCGACGCGCCAAGAAATCCGTCTCGAATTTCAAACTGCGCGAGGGTACCCCGGTCGGGTGCGCCGTAACGCTGCGGCGAGACCGGATGTACGAGTTTCTCGATCGGTTTTTCGCCTTTGCCCTGCCACGCACACGTGATTTCAGGGGTTTGTCCCCCAATGCCTTCGACGGCAGGGGAAATTACACCGTGGGGGTTCGGGAGCAGATCATCTTTCCAGAGATCAACTACGATGAAATCGATCAGATCAGAGGCCTGGACGTAACCATCGTAACCACGGCCGGTACCGACGAAGAAGCATTTGAATTGCTCAGGCGCTTTGGCATGCCGTTCCAGACTGCCGAAGCCGCCTGATTCCAGGAAAGTGAGCGAACTTGTGGCGAAGAAGACGTTGATTGTAAAGGCAAACAGGAAACCGAAGTTTGCGGTTCGCCGGTATAATCGCTGCCATCGCTGCGGACGCCCCAGAGGTTACATGAGGCAGTTCGGTATCTGCAGGATCTGTTTCAGAGAACTGGCGTTGCTGGGTGAGATACCCGGAGTCGCGAAGGCGAGTTGGTAGTATTCCCGACAGACAGGAGGCGGTTGGCCCTATGAGTATGAGCGATCCGATTGCGGATATGCTGACCCGTATTCGGAATGCAGCCGGTGCCGGTCACCGGAAGGTAGACATTCCGGGTTCCCGGATTAAAGCCGAAATTGCCCGGATTATGAAGTCAAGAGGGTTCATCCACAACTACGCCTGCGTGGAGGACAATCGGCAGGGATACATCCGCCTGTATCTCAGGTACAGCTCGGACGACGAAAGCGCCATACAGGGGCTGCACCGCGTCAGCCGGCCGGGATTGCGCCGTTACGTCCGTGTCGGTGAAATCCCAAGAGTGCTAAACGGCCTTGGCGTTGCAATACTTTCCACTCCGCAGGGAATACTTACGGATGGCGAGGCACGAACGGCCGGGGTCGGCGGCGAGGTTCTCTGCCACCTCTGGTAAACCGGGAGGAGTCCAGGTGTCACGTGTTGGAAGACAGCCGATTGCCGTACCGGATGGTGTTCAGGTACAGGTGGAGTCTGACGGGGTGCGGGTGAAAGGCAGCAAGGGCGAGCTGTCGGTCAGGGTCCATCCGCTAACCCGGATTCAACAGGAGGACGGTACGATCCGGGTTACGGTTGAGGACGTTGAAGACAGGGAGTCGAAGGCTGTATGGGGCCTGACGCGGGCGTTACTGGCCAATGCGGTCGAAGGCGTGCGCAATGGATTTGAGAAGCGGCTGGTCGTCGTGGGTGTTGGGTACCGGGCTGAAATGAAGGGCAGGAGTCTGGATTTACAGGTCGGCTTCAGCCATCCCGTAATCATCGAACCCCTGGAAGGTATTGAAATTGACGTCGAACCCGCCCCCGCCGAAATTGAGACAGCCCAGGCCTCGATTGTTGTCCGGGGCGCGGATAAGGAACGAGTGGGGCGAATTGCTGCCGAAATTCGAAAAGTCCGCCCCCCCGAGCCGTACAAGGGTAAGGGAATTCGGTACGTTAACGAGTACGTTCGACGCAAGGCCGGCAAGGCCGCCGTAACGTAGACCAGGGAGCGGACTTTCATGGCAAACCCACAGATCCGGAAGGCCAGGCTGCGACAGCGCCGCCGATTGCGGATACGGAAAAAGATCCGCGGTACGCCCGGACGGCCCCGATTGGCCGTGAGTAGAAGCCTGAACCACATTGAAGTGCAACTGATCGACGACACGACGGGGCGTTCCCTGCTTGGACTCTCGAGCAATTCCCGGGAAATCCGGGACACGCTCTCAGGCAACAAGAGCCAAAAGGGCCGGGAGGTGGGCCTCGCCCTGGCAGCCAGGGCCCTGGAAGCCGGGATTAAGACCGTTGTCTTCGACCGGGGCGGCCGCCTGTATCATGGCCGGATCAAGGCTCTGGCCGACGGAGCGAGAGAAGGCGGCCTGAACTTCTAGCTGTTTTTTCTGTCCCGGAGGTGAATCGCCGGACCATCGGATCGGGATGAGTCGGCAGGGGAGTGGTGAGGTATCCTGGAGACAGGACTCTGGATTCATAAAGGAGCGCCCATTTGAAACGAATAGATTCTTCCGGATTGGACCTGACCGAAATCGTAATCAATAACAGTCTCAAGAGGGTGTCCCACGTTCGCAAGGGCGGGCGTCGATTTGCATTCAACGTGATGGTGGTTGTAGGAGACCGTCAAGGTCACGTCGGCGCGGGAATGGGAAAGGCCGGAGAGGTCGCGGAAGCCATCCGCAAAGCGACCGAAAACGCCAAGAAGGAACTGGTGCGAATTCCGTTAATCAGTGGAACGCTTCCGCATGATATCATCGGTGTCTTTGGCGCTTCCCGAGTGCTGTTGCGGCCTGCTGCTCCGGGAACCGGAGTGATTGCAGGCGGGGGCATTCGAGCGGTACTGGAACTGGCAGGCGTCCAGAACGTGCTGACCAAATCATTGGGGTCGCAGAATACCCACAATACCGTGAAGGCAACGCTTCAGGGCCTGTCCAGCCTCCGGGACGCGAGGGGGTTTGCACGGTTACGTAACGTCGATGAGGCGGAGTTGACAGGCGCCCGGGAGTAACACGGCATGGCACACGACGGCGGAAAGCTGAAAATCACCCAGGTACGCAGTTTGATATCAAGAAACGAAAAGCAGCGACGTACGCTCGCCGCTCTTGGAATACGCCGTATACGCCACAGCGTGGTTCACAACGACACGGCGCAGATCCGCGGTATGGTCAACATGGTCGCACACCTTGTGGACGTAGAAACGGCAGACGGCTGATTCCGGGTGATGCAACCTTGCAGGACCCGTTTCCGGCAACCGGAGTTACCTTCCCTAAAGCATAAAGGTCACGAGGATGAAACCAGGAAAGCTCAAGTCTCCCGCGGGCGCCGTCAAGAGCCGCAAACGACTCGGTTGCGGCGTTGGTTCCGGATGCGGCAAAACAAGCGGAAAAGGACACAAGGGCCAAAAGTCGCGCTCCGGCGCGAAGATCAGGCCGTGGTTTGAGGGCGGGCAGATGCCGTTGCAACGCAGGCTGCCCAAAGTGGGATTCAACAATCCTCAGAAGGTGGTCTTTCAGGTCGTTAATCTGGACGATATAGCGAGACGGGGATTGTCCGGTGAAGTGACTCCCGAACACCTGAAACAGACGGGCCTGATACGGTCAATCCGGCGGCCCGTGAAGATCCTGGGACGTGGTGAGGTCTCCGATGTCATTCAGATTCGGGCACACGCAGTATCCCGATCGGCCAGGGGGAAGATCGAAGCGGCTGGTGGCAGTGTCAGCCTGATGGACGCCGGATCCGGGGTGGGTTAATCTGCAGAGGAGGCGGTGGTGCTCCAGAGTTTCCAGAGTGCGTTTCGAATACCCGAACTGCGCAATCGTATCCTGTTCACGCTGGGTATTCTTGTGGTCTTCCGGATTGGCACGTATGTGACCATTCCCGGCATCGACCCACGGGCTCTCGACGAGTATTTCAGTAGCGCTGCTACCGGTGTTCTGGGATTCTACGACATGTTTGCGGGTGGCGCGTTCGGCCGTGCAACCGTCTTCGCGCTTGGCATCATGCCGTATATCAGCGCCTCAATCATACTCCAGCTGATGGGTGCTGTAATCCCGTTTTTGCAAAAACTCCAGAAGGAGGGCGAAGAGGGACGCAAGAAGATCACCCAATATACCCGCTACGGAACCGTTGCACTGGCTGCCGCGCAGTCTTTCGGCGTCAGCCTGTTTATGGAAAGCCTCAGGTCACCCATCACGGGCATGCTGGTTGTGCCGGACCCGGGTCTGGGCTTTCGGTTGTTGACAATTCTGACCATTACCGCGGGAACCGTATTTGTGATGTGGCTGGGTGAACAGATTGACGACCGGGGTATCGGCAACGGTATGTCGATGTTGATTTTCATAGGCATCATTGCACGCGCGCCCGCGGCGGTTATTCAGGAATATCAGGATTTCGTGGCCAACAACAAGCCCATCCTGCTGGAGTTGTTCGTAGTCGTTATTATCATCGCGGTTACCGCGCTTGTGGTACTCATAACGCAGGGAACGCGGAAAATCCCCGTGCAATACGCCAAACGCGTCGTGGGCAGGCGCGTGTACGGCGGCCAGAGCACCCATATTCCGCTAAAGGTGAATACTTCGGGGGTCATGCCGATTATATTTGCGCAGGCCATTATGTTCCTGCCATCCACTCTGGCGAATTTTTTTCCGATGAACGAGTGGGTGCAGGATATGGCGTCACGGTTTTCGCCCGCTACGACATTGCACGCGCTGCCATACTGGATACTCTACTCCGCGATGATCATCTTTTTCGCCTATTTTTATACGGCAATCGTCTTCAATCCGGTAGATCTCGCCGACAATATGAAGCGACAGGGCGGTTTCATTCCGGGGATCCGGCCCGGTCGACGCACGTCCGACTTTATCGACCGGATTCTGACCCGAATCACGCTCCCGGGATCCATCTTCCTCGCGGCGATCGCGGTCTTCCCGTTTTTCGTGATCAGTTGGGCGGACGTAAATCCCGGTCTCATCGACTTCTTCGGTGGTACCGGACTGCTGATCATCGTCGGCGTGGCGCTGGATACGCTGCAGCGCGTGGAGTCGCACCTCCTGATGCGGCATTACGACGGTTTTATGAAAAAGGGAAGGTTGAGAGGCAGGAGATGACCGAAAGGACAGACCGATGAGGGTCCGAGCATCCGTAAAAAAACGCTGCAATCACTGTAAGGTCATTCGCCGCAAGGGCGTCGTCCGTGTGATATGCAAGCACGATCCAAGTCATAAACAGCGACAGGGATAGACCTTCGGAATCCGAACGGAGGAGGAGATACGATGGCTCGTATCGCAGGTGTGGATGTCCCGCGCGAAAAGCGTGTAGAAATCGCACTGACCTACATTTATGGAATTGGCAGAAGTTCCTCGAACCGGATCCTCGAAAAAACGCAGATTTCGCCGAACACCCGCGTCGATGCGTTAAGCGAGGAAGATGTTACGAAACTCCGGAGCGTGATCGAGGGCGAATACCGTGTGGAAGGCAACCTCAGAAGCGAAGTGGCCATGAATATCAAGCGGCTGATGGATATCGGCTGCTATCGCGGACTGAGATGGCGGAGGGGGCTGCCGGTGCGCGGCCAGCGGACCCGGACGAACGCCCGGACAAGAAAAGGCCCCAAGAAGGGTCAGATTGCCAAGAAGAAGAAAGCACAACACTAAAACGAATCAACGCTAAGGAGGCAAACACTTGCCGCCCGAACAAAGAAAAGGCCGAAGAAGGAACAAGAGGGTTGACGGACAGGGCGTAGCCCATATTAAGGCCACGTTCAATAATACCATCGTTACCCTGACCGACAAAGACGGACACGTGATTTCATGGTCCACAACCGGCAAGGTGGGTTTCAAGGGTTCACGCAAGAGTACGCCGTTTGCCGCGCAGTTGGCCGCGGAAGCCGCGGCAAAGGATGCGATGTCCATGGGTCTGCGACGTGTCGAGGTTTGGGTCAAGGGTCCTGGCGTGGGCCGCGAAGCCGCCGTCCGCGCTCTACAGGGCGCAGGGTTGGAAATCGCGGCTATTCGTGACGTTACACCAATTCCTCACAACGGTTGCCGGCCGCCGAAGCGGCGGCGCGTATAGCGGCATCCGGCCTGGGAGAGGTCTATTGCATGGCAAGGTATACGGATTCCAGTTGCAAATTGTGTCGACGTGAAGGGGTTAAGCTATTCCTCAAGGGCGAACGCTGTTATCTGGACAAATGCTCGTTTGAAAAGCGCAGCTATGCGCCCGGCATGCACGGACAGCGGCAGGGACGCAAGCCTTCTGAATATGCCCTGCAGCTCCGGGAGAAGCAGAAGGCCAAACGGCAGTACGGCGTGTTGGAGAGTCAGTTCCGGGGCTATTATCACAAGGCCGCCCGCCGGAAAGGGGTAACCGGCGAACTCCTCCTGCAGACGCTTGAGAGCCGGCTGGACAACGTTACCCACAGGCTGGGCTTCGCGCCGTCTCACAAGGCGGCGCGCCAACTCGTGCGTCACCGGCACATCATGGTGAACGGCCGCATCGTCGACGTCCCTTCCTTTCAGGTCTCGCCCGGCGATACCATTCAGGTCCGGGAAAAGAGCCGCCAGCTGGCGTTGATCCACGACTCCATCAAGCGGATCGGCGAGGGGCGACAGGCGCCATGGCTGTCTCTGGATAAAGTCAATCTCACCGGAACGGTTCTCGAGTATCCCGAGAGGGAGGGTATACCGACTCCCGTCGAAGAGCAACTCATCGTGGAACTTTATTCGAAATAGCCGCATCGGCTCGATGACGAGTGGCCGCGTTTAAACGGCAGGGAACGGATTGCCGTATTGTCTTTCAGTGGAACCAAGGAGAATTCCTGTATGAAGCCAAAGAACTTCCAGATGCCCAGATCCGTGCAGATCGATGAGGATAGCCTCACCGATTCTTACGGGATGTTCACGGTGCAACCTCTTGAACGCGGGTTCGGTACCACCATTGGCAATGCATTGCGCCGGATATTGCTTTCATCAATTGAAGGCGCAGCCGTCAAGGCCATTCGTGTGGAAGGGGTACAGCACGAGTTCTCCGTTGTACAGGGCGTCGTCGAAGACATGACTGAAATCGTCCTGAATCTTAAAGAAGTAAACCTCAGGATGCATTCGGACGAAGACAAGGTGCTTCGTATCGACAAAGAGGGGCCGGACACGTTGACGGCGAAGGAACTGGAAGTGGATGCCGACGTCGAGGTGATGAATCCCGATCAGCACATCGCATCGCTGGATCAGGACGGCCATCTCGAATTGGAAATCACCGTAGGCAAAGGGAGGGGTTACGTACTTGCCGAAGAGAATAGAGTCACCGACCCCGCCACGGATACGATTATGCTCGACTCGGCATTCTCTCCCATCAGAAAGGTACACTACGAGGTGGACAATGCCCGCGTCGGGCAACAGACGGACTACGATAAACTGACGCTGACAGTCTGGACAAACGGGGCCATTCGGCCTGACGACGCCGTGTCTCATGCGGCAAAGATATTGAAAGACCATCTCGAGCTCTTCATACACTTCGAAGAAGAGCCGGAGGAGGAGTACGAGGAAGTCATCGACGAAGATACGCAGCGTGTGGCATCCCTTCTGCAGATGCCGGTGGAAGAACTGGAACTGTCAGTGCGTTCCGCCAATTGTTTGAAGGCGGCCAATATTCTGACTCTTGAAGACCTTGTCCAGAAAACCGAGACCGAAATGCTGAAGTTCCGGAATTTCGGCCGAAAGTCGCTGAACGAGTTGACGGCAATCCTGGAGGGGCTGGGCCTTCAGTTTGGCATGGATATATCGAAATACAGCGGGATTGCTCCGAAGAGCGAGGAAGTCGCGGTGCTGGAGGATGAGTTTTAAGGTAGCTTCTTAACCGGAAAGACGGGCTATGAGACACGGAAAACGGGGGCGCAAACTCGGTCGTACGGCCAGCCACAAGAAGGCAATGTTGAACAATATGGCCACGTCTCTCTTCACGTACGGTTCTATACGTACGACCCACGCAAAGGCCAAGGAACTGCGCGGCGTGGCCGAACGCCTCATAACGTTCGCGAAAAGGGGCGATTTACACGCGAGACGGCAGGTTCTGCGACGCATTCGAAACCAGCGGGTGGTTGCCAGACTCTTTGACGAGATCGCGGTATCATTTTCCGAACGCAATGGCGGCTATCTCCGGTTGCTCAAACTCGGCCCCCGCCGCGGTGACCGCGTTGAAATGTGTCTGGTGGAAATGGTAGGGGACGAAACCAGAGCCGATTCTGCCGGACGACCGGAGTCGGACGATGATGCAGGTGTCCGCAGCGAAGGCGGGGAAGCGGCGGAAAGTGTCGCTGACGAGGCAAAGGACGCCGCGAGTGCACCGGCATCGGTTTCATCCGGCGAGGCCGAACCCGAGCCAGACAACGAATCGAGTGAGGCGCAAGAGCGTTCGAAAAAATGAGTCCGTTGCGCTGTGACAATTCAGGCACAAGAGGGCAAATCGACAGACCGGTCGATTTGCCCTTTGCATTCCCGGCCATTCTCCGGGAACGACTCGTCGGCCTTTGCCTTGCTCTCTGCTTGTGCTCGTGCGCGGCAGATGCATCCGGCCGGTCGAATGAGGAATTCCGGGGATTGTGGGTGGCTCGCCACTGGCTGAAGAATCGTGAGCAGGCCATGCGCGCGGTGCGCATAGCCGCAGACGCCCGGTTGAACGCGATCCTGGTTCAGGTTCGGGGCAGAGGCGATGCCTTCTACCGCAGCCGTCTGGTACCCAGATCGGAATCCCTGTCCGATCCTGAGTTTGATCCACTCGCGCTTCTCGTGGAAGAAGGGCGGCGGGCCGGTTTGGAAATACACGCGTGGGTGAATATGTACCTTACCTGGAAACCGACGGAGCAGCGGCCTGCGTCGCCGAGGCATTTGCTTCTTCGACATCCCGAATGGTTCATGCGATCGGTGGACGGGATCGACATGGGGCGTGTCGCGCTCGATGGCGTCGATCTCGTCAAACGCGGAGTTACCGGGAGATTCCTTTCGCCCGGCGTTCCCGAAGTCAGAGCCCATCTGCTCAGGGTCGTTGAAGAGATCGTTGAGGATTACGACGTCGACGGTATCCACATGGACTATGTCCGGTACCCGAATATCCATTATGACTACAATCCCGCCGTGAGCGAAGCGTTCAGGACGCGCTACGGCTTCGACCCTGCCGGCCGGAATGACAACGAAGCCGGTGCCGGCGCCGGTGCGGAGGCGACCGATGTCAGGAAGCTATGGCATAAGTGGCGAAGCGAACAGGTCAGTCTGCTTGTCGGCCAGGTGCGTGAGGCGATTGCCCGGCTCAAACCCGCTGTCAGGTTGTCCGCCGCCGTAAAACCGGACATAGAATCCGCATATACGCAGTACGGACAGGACTGGATCGAATGGAGTAACGGGGGGCTTTTGGACTTTGTGGTGCCCATGTTCTACGAGGGATCTTCTCAGGAGATCGAACGCCAGATGGCCGAAGCAAGGAAGCGCGTGAAAGGGGCGGTTCTGTACGCCGGAATTGGGATCTGGAATCAGAATGCCAACGAAACGGTGGCTCAGATTGAGGTCGCGCGCCAAAAGGGATTTCAGGGCGTCGTGTTGTTTTCCGTGGATGGATTCGTACAACAGAAGGGGCTGACCGGCGAGTTGCACGAAGGTCCTTTTCGAGCGCCGTCCGTCCAGCTGAAGGAGGAGGACACGCGTGTCGAAACCCAGGCGGGGCGATCAGGTAGAGATTGACATCGAATGGCTGGATCGACGGGGAAACGGTCTGGGCCGGCTGGGCGCCTATACCATGCTTGTGCGGGGCGCAGTACCCGGCGACCGGGTCCGGGCTCGTGTACGCAAGGTCAGGAATCGGTTGCGCAGGGCTGAAGCCAGTCTGGAGGAGCTCCTCTCCACTCAAATTGAGCGGTCGCCGGCACGCTGTTCACACTTTGGGCACTGCGGCGGTTGTCTGTGGCAGGATATTCCCTATGACTCTCAGGTTCGACTGAAACAGGACCTTGTACGGAACTGTCTTGCGGAGGCCGGAATAGAAACGAAACTGGACGCGCCATTGCCATCCGAAGAACCGTTCTTCTACCGGAACAAGATGGAGTTCTCCTTCGGTTCGTCGCCGGAGGGTCGTACGGAGGTGGGTCTGCATGTCTGGGGGCGTTTCGACCGCGTATTCAACCTAGATGCGTGCTTTCTCCAGTCGGAATCGTCCAACCGAATCGTCGATCGCGTACGGAACTTTGTCAGCTCGCACTCCGTATACCATCTGAAACGCCATGAGGGTCTGCTGAGATTCCTGACCATACGCGAGGGCAAACTGTCGGGTGAGACCATGGTTGTGCTGACAACGTCGGGGGATGCGTTTCCTGAAGCGGAGTCACTGGGAAAGATGCTGGTGGAGACGTTTCCGGAGGTCAGGAGTGTGATTCGCAGCGTCAATCTTCGCCGAGCCCAGGTGGCCACCGGCGATCGCGAAGAAGTGCTGGCCGGGACGGGTACCGTAAAAGAGAAACTGGGTGATTTCACATTCGAGATATCACCGGGGTCATTCTTCCAGACCAACACGCGTCAGGCCAGGCATCTCTACCGGCGGGTGGTCGAGTTGGCCGACCCGTGCCCGGACGACCGGATTCTGGACGTGTATTGCGGAACGGGCGCGATTTCGCTGCACCTGTCGAGGAGGGCCGGCTATGTGCTCGGTATTGAGGCTGGTGAGGGGGCGGTTCGCGATGCGGTCCGCAACAGTGCCATAAACGGCGTTTCCAACTGCCGGTTTATCGCGGGTGCGGCGGAAGACATCCTCTGGCAGATTCGTGAGCGGGGAGAACGCTTTGAAACCGTTGTCACGGATCCACCGCGTCCGGGTATGCATATGAAGGCCATAACGGCGATCTGTGATCTGCGTCCGGAGCGTATTGTATATGTTTCGTGTAACCCGGAGGCGTTGGGTGCGGACCTGATCCGGCTGGAGTCTTCAGGCTACAAGACCGACTATGTGCAGCTTGTGGATATGTTTCCCCACACTCCGCACTGCGAGGTCGTGGCGCGGTTGAGTAACAATGCCTGAAGTTCGGGTCGGTCGTGGGATCTGAACAAATAAAGCAGGGGATGGGAATTTTCTATGCGTTTTGAATCTGTCGCGCTCGCAGGTCAATCCCTGCTGATATCCAGAATCTCATAGGCGAGTGTGCCCACCGGAACCTTCGCTTCCACCTGCTCTCCAACGCTTTTTCCCAGAAGCGCGCGGCCAACCGGAGACTGCGTTGAGATTTTATTCTGTTCGAAATCCGCTTCGTCGGTGGAAACCAGTGTATAGCGAATCTGTTCGCCGGTCCTGCGGTCCTTCAAAGTCACCGTGGCGCCGAGATATGCCTTATCCTTGGCCATGAGACTTTCGTCGATGATTTCAGACCGAACGAGCTTGTCCTGGAGTTCGGCGATCTTCTTCTCGATGAACATCTGACGTTCCTTGGCGCTATGGTATTCCGCATTCTCGCTCAGGTCTCCATGTTCCCTGGCTCTGGCGATTGCGTCGATAACCGCCGGCCGTTCCCTGGTCCTGAGGCGCTCCAGTTCTGTACGGATCTTGTTGTACCCGTCTTTTGTGAGATAAAGCCGATCCATTGTCCTGTCTCGCTTCCTTTTTGGGAGATTGCCCGGACGTGCGAGTCCTGTGATTCAAAGAAAAAATACCGGGGGTCCGGATCTGCGGACGGCCCCGCTATATACACCAGGAACAACGTTGATGAGCCCGATAATTGACTCTAAGATGCTTAAAAATAAGATCTTTATTGAATAAAGTCAAGATCAAATGGTTCCTGGCGGGTTCGGTTTGACATCTTCAACACGGGTTCGTATACTATACGCTTGGCGCAACCTTTCCCGGAAACGAATGGCGGGAAGCCCTGTGGGGGTGGGAATGGACAGCACGTTTGTGCACGGGCTGATTCCGGCACTTGTCACTCCGATGACCGGCGACGAAGCGCTGGATGAAGCGGGTCTTGAACGCCTGCTGAACTACGTCATCGCCGCTGGCGTCCATGGCGTATTCACGGGGGGGACCGCCGGGGAGCCCTGGGCGCTGAGCATGGAAGAGAAGACTAGGCTCTTCGAGTGGACCGTGGGCTATACGGCGGGGCGAGTTCCGGTCTATGTTGGTACGGCGGCGAATTCAACAGCCGAGGCCGTGCGGCTCGCCGAAGCGGCACAGGAGGCAGGGGCGGATTGTCTCTCTGTGCTGACGCCTTATTTCATTACGCCGGGTCCGGAGGAAATGTTCAGCCACTTTGCGGCGATCGCCCGTGCCGTGGACCTTCCCGTCCTCTTGTACGATCTCCCGGAGAGAACGGGGAACTGCCTCTCGGTTGACCTTGTAATGCGTCTGGCAGATGCATTCAGCAATATCGTTGGAATCAAGGAGAGTTCGGGCGACTTTTCGCGAACGCTCGATTATCTGCGGCTTGCGCCCGGGGATTTTCGCGTAATTATGGGTCGCGACACGCTGATCTACGCCGCCCTCGTCCACGGCGCCGCGGGCGCAATTGCGGCAAGCGCCAACGTAGCGCCGGAACTGGGAGTTGGCATTTACGAGCAATACATGGCCGGAGACGCCAGCGGCGCGCTGGACAATCAAAAGCGGCTTGCTCCGCTTCGATCTGCATTTTCATTGGGAACCCATCCGGCGATGCTGAAGGCGGGCGCGGAGCTTGTCTGTGATGCGGGCGGACCGCCACGTAGGCCTGTGCGTCGACTATCCGGTAGCGACCTGCTTCAGTTGAAAGCGGTGCTTGTGAAGATGGGAAAGCTGCAAACCTCCCTCGCAGGCTGATTGATTTCAAAGCGCGCAGAGCTGAACGTAATCAGGGAGCGGAAAACGATGGATCGACGGGAAAGACATCGGACCATTCTGGTAGTTGGAGCGCCCGGATCGGGCAAGGGCACACAGGGGAGGATACTGGGGAACATACCAGGATTCCACCACCTGGCCTGCGGAGACGTTTTCAGGTCTCTGGATCCAGGCAGTGAACTTGGCAAGATCTTCCTTGCCTACTCCGGCAAAGGCCGGCTGGTACCGGACCAGTTCACCGTTCAACTGTGGCTCGACCACATCCGTGGCGCCATCCAAAACGGCGGATTTCGCCCTGACGAGGAGGTACTCGTTCTCGACGGCATTCCACGCAATTTGCGCCAGGCCGAAATGATGGCTGACTATATAGATCTCAACCTCCTCATCTATCTGGATATTGCCGATGACAATGTACTGGTTGAACGTGCGCTGCGCCGGGCGCTCCGGGAGAACCGGCTCGACGATGCCAGCGAAGCGGTCATCAGGCGGCGTTTGCGGGAATTCGAAAGAGAAACGGCCCCGCTGCTGGATTATTATCCGGCGGAGGTGATTCGCAAAGTCGACGGTGAACAGAAGCCCGTAGACGTTTTGCGCGATGTGATAGGAATCATCCAGGAGGCAGATACGGTCGCGGATTTCTGAGAACCGCAAACGATCGGGTTGGAGAACGGTCGCCTGTTTCAGGCGGCCGTCGCATTTTGCGGCTGGGAGATATCAGAGTCCCGGTTTAAGAAGCTGATTGAAAATTACCGGTGAGTTCCCGGGCGCGAGCGAAAAAGTGGCGGTCGTGCTCGGACCGGTGGAGTGTCAGCAGGTATGGTTCGAATGTGCATCAGCCTGATTCTCATGCTCTTCGTCTCGCCGCGCGCGGAAGCGCGAGCGGTAATGGACTGGACGGTTTATCAGTACAAGGACGGGCTTGCCCACAACGTCGTAACATCGGTCGTGCAGGCGAGAGACGGCGAAATGTGGTTCGCGACGCACGGTGGTATTTCCCGATACGACGGCCGGTCCTGGAAAACCTACAGTGAAGGGAGTGGACTGCCCGGTAACGGCTTCACTGGTTTATTCGAGGCTGAAAACGGAACCCTGTGGGCCACCGGGGGGTTCGTGTTTCGCGGGCGGGAGGGAAACCGCATCGCCCGCCTGTCCGGAGACCGGTGGGAGCCGGTTATGCTGCCTGAAAGCCTCGCGGACATCGACGTGGGTCCGGTTGTGGGCGTCTCCGGTGGCGGCCTTTGTTTTGCCACGGCGGGGTTGGGTATACTCCATTATACCGGCGATGATTGGAAGACAATCGACGAAGAGGACGGACTTGCGTCCAACTATGTGCAATGTCTGTTGCGATCGAAAGACGGTGCGGTGTGGGCAGCGTATGCGGGGCGGCGTCCAGGCGTACCGTTTTCGCAACGTTCCGGGCGTCGACGGGGAGGGGGCATGAGCCGGTTCGATCCGGCGAAGAGTACATGGGTGGAGGTCGCCGCGCCCGGCGAATTGGCCCGTGCAGCGGTGACGGCAATGGCGCAGGCGGACGACGGGTCCGTGTGGCTGGGGACCGAAAATCACGGTATTTTGCGTTTCGACGGTGCAGATTGGCAGGTGTTCGCTATGGGAGACGGAATGCCCGCGGACCGGGTGCTTTCCGTCGCGTCGGCGCCTGACGGATCGATATGGGTTGGAACCGTGGGCGGCGCCGTACGATTCACTGCATCGGAAGAATCATCGACGGAGAATGGCCGCTGGCGGGTTCGTCAGGTCTTTACGGAAGAGAACGGCCTCCCTAACAATCTGGTGACGTCTGTGTGCATTAGCAATGACGGCGCGGTGTGGTTGGGAACGGCCTGGGGTGTCGCGCGATACGGCGCGACAAGCTGGGACCACCACAGCCGTTGGCCCGGCGCATCCGACCGGGGCGGAGTTGCCCTCGAACGCACGGAGGATGGACGATTGTGGGCGGCGACGGGAGAGCGAGTTTTCGAATTCGACGGAGCGAACTGGATCGAAGCGTACCGGATCGGTGCGAGCGGTCGGCGCAGGGCCGGGCGAATCGTGGGATTGCGAAGGGGAAGGGGCGGCACCCTCTGGGCCGCCGTACATCGAAGCGTGTTGCGATTCGACGGGGTCTCCTGGAAGGAGTTCGAATTGCCCGCGCAGGGTCCGGGCTCACGGATCCTCTCAGTTTTTCCCGCGCGTGCGGGGGGCGTGTGGGCGGGTACGGGAGCCGGTCTGATCCGATTCGACGGCGAGGAATGGACTTTGCATTCGCCGGAGGATTCTAGAGGAGTCGGCGCTGTATTCGAGGCGGAAAACGGCGCCCTCTGGTATGGCGCCAATGGCGGTATCGTCCTGGAAAAGGACGGCGAACGTCAGGTATTCGACACGGCCGACGGGTTGCCGGGAGAGCCGGTCATCGCTCTGGAGGAGGCGCAGGGAGATGTCTGGGCGGCGACGCGCTTCACGGGGATGTTCAGGTACAGGAAGGGTACGTGGGATGCCGTGCCAACCGGGGATCAAACCGTTTTCGGGGGGGCGCACCGGTTTTTTGTGGATGACGACGGCATACTCTGGCTGGCCACGCTCGTAATCGGTGCGGTTCACACCGATGGCGTGACGTGGACGCGGTATACCACGCGCAATGGCCTTCCCGGTGCAAGGGTATGGGATGTGGCTCAGGACCGGCAGGGGAGGATCTGGTTTGCCACGGACCGGGGACTGGGATGTTATACGCCGGACACGGATTCGCCTGAAACCTGGCTCTCCCTGCCCTCAAGAGAGGTGGCTCCCTACCAGAGCGTTCTGTTCAAGTTCTCCGGGCAGGATGCGTGGAAACAGACGCCGTCACAGGATCTGAAATACGCCTGGCGGGTGGACGGCGGCGACTGGTCGACGTTTTCGAGCGAAGACCAGGCGCTCGTAGGCAGGATGGTACCGGGACCCCACACGATCGAAGTGCGCGCGATGGACCGGGGATTCAATGTAGATGCGACACCGGCGCGTCACACTTTCGTGGTTCTTGCGCCGGTCTGGCAGCGGCCGTGGTTCGTCGCGCTCAGCGTGTTCTCAATCGTGGCACTTTGCGTATCGTCCGGTTACGCGTTGCACCGGCACAGGCGGTGGCAGGAAGCCCAGGCGCGACAGATTCACGAACTGGAATCCGAGTTGGAGCAGGCACACAGGATGCAGATGGGATTGCTGCCCACGGTCCCGATTCGTGACGATTCCTTTGAAATCGCTGGCGCCTGTGCGCCCGCAAACCACGTCGGTGGAGATTATTTCAACTATTTCTGGCTTGACGACGGTCGCCGGACCCTGGGTTTCGGCGCGGCGGACGTGTCGGGAAAGGCGATGGAAGCGGCCGTTCACGCGATGCAGTTGAGCGGCATTTTCCGGTATGAGTTTCGAGGCAGGAGGCCGCTGAATGAAGTCGCGATGCGGCTGGACGAGGATTTGAGGGAGCAGATGGATGAGGCCAGCTTCGTCACCTGTTGCCTTGGCACGCTCGATCTGGAGACGCGGCGTGTACAACTGATCAATGCCGCTCATCCCTTCCCGTACCACTTTTCCGCCAGCGCCAATGAATTGCGTGCGATTCACCTGCCGTCCATTCCGCTGGGGATGGTGTTGCCTCCGGGAAGTCCGGTCGGACACGCGGAAGCCGCTATCCAGGTCGCGCCGGATGATTTGCTTGTGTTTTACAGCGACGGGGTTACCGACATGAGGAACGTGGCCGGTGAGTTCTACGAGACGGACCGGCTGGAACAAACGATCAAGGCGCACATTCGGGCAAGCGCTGAGGATCTGGTTTCGCTGATCCTCGAAGACGTTTTCCAATTCAAAGGAGACGCGTCTCAGCCTGACGATATGACGCTTCTGGTGATTCGAATGTTGCAGGGGGAACGTGCGGCAACCGCCAGATGAGGATTTCCCGGGTGGAGGCGCGACGTGTGAACGCACGTTTTACGTCGTTCGTTTGTGTCCGCGGGTGGGCCGGATCAGGCGGTTTCTTTCTCCGCGGATTCCACAGTCTGAGCGATGAGCGTAGCGATGGTCATTGGCCCCACGCCGCCGGGCACAGGGGTATAAGCCGCACATCGGTGAACGACCGCGGAGAGTTCCACGTCTCCGACAGGCCCCGGGTGGTAACCGGCATCGATGACCACGGCGTTGTCGGCGATCCAGTCGGCCCGGATGAATTCCCGTTTTCCAACGGCGCCAACGACGATGTCGGCAGCGCGCACAATACCGGGCAGGTTTCGGGTTCTGGAATGACAGACAGTCACGGTGGCGTTCGCATTCAACAGCATCATGGCCATCGGTTTGCCCAGAATCGGGCTTCTGCCGACGACCACGGCGGTTCTGCCCTCCAACGGGATCCGGTAATGCGACAGGAGCCTCATGATGCCCGCCGGAGTCGCTGCCCCGTAGGCAGGCGCGCCCATTGCCATCAGTCCGAAGCCGTGCGCCGTTACGCCGTCCACGTCCTTCCCGGTCGATATCCGGTCGAAGCACGCCCGCTCGTGGATATGGGCGGGAACCGGGTGTTGGAGGAGGATTCCGTGTACGCGAGGATCGGCGTTAAGCTTATCGATCTCGGCAAGGAGTTCGTCCGTTGTGGTTTCTTCGGGCAGCAGCACCCTCAATGAATCCATGCCCACACGTTTGCAGGCGCTTCCCTTCATTCGCACGTAGGTGGCCGACGCGGGGTCGTTTCCAACCAGAATCGTGGCCAGGACGGGGATTCGCCCGCCTGTGCCTGACCTGACGGCCGCCACCCTTTGCTTCAGTTCGCTTTCGATCTGACCGGAAAGCTCTCTGCCGTCCAGAACCGTTGCAGCCATCGCGCCTCCCGATCTCTAAACAGCTTCCGAGATGTGTCCCAACACCGATGCCGCGTCCCCGGGCCCGGCTATGGGGATTGCAGGCGAATGCCCGTTCGCCCGGGGGTGACGATTACGCAGCTTCACTACGTTTCCTCGCACCATTCGCGGGCATTCTGGAAAAGCTGCAGCCAGGGCGAGGCGTTCAGGCTTTGCTTCCAGGGTTCCGGCATCCAGCCCCACTGCCACTTCAGGAACGTCCGTTCGGGATGCGGCATCATCGCCAGGTGGCGTCCGTCGGGAGAACACAGGGCGGCGATGCCGTGGGGAGAGCCGTTGGGGTTGAACGGATAGGCTTCGCTGACGTGGTTTTCGTCGTCAACGTAACGGATTGGCGCCAGGTTGTTGTGAATAACCCTGTCCAGAGTGCCGGGGCCGGGAAAATGGATCCGGCCTTCACCGTGGGCAACCCATATCCCGAGGGAAGCCCCCGCCATGTTCCCGAGCATCACGGCCGGACTCTCCCGGACCTGCACCGTAACGAAGCGTGACTCGAAACGCCCCGACGTATTCTGGATGAAACGCGGTTGATTTCGGGTCTCGTTTGCCTGCCATGGCACCCACCCGAGCAGGGCCATCAGCTGGCAGCCGTTACAGACGCCCAGACTGAACGTGTCAGGGCGTTCGGAAAACGCCTGAAACTGATCCCGCAGACCCGGATCGAACCGGATGACCCCCGCCCATCCCTTGGCGGAATCGAGGACGTCCGCATAGCTGAACCCACCCACGAAGGCGATGCCGCGAAAGGCGTCCAGCCGGACACGGTCGGCCTGCAGATCGGACATGGTCACATCCCAGGGTTCCATGCCCGCCGCGTGGAACGCCGAGGCCATCTCCCGGTCGCCGTTGCTGCCTTCTTCCCGGACGATGGCAACCGGAATCTTTTTTCGGGACGCCAGTATCTCCGGCGCGGTCGGCGAAGGCGCGAACGGAAGCGTATACGCGGGTGCCCCGCGCCGCCTCAGCGATACACGCTCCTGTTCCACGCAACGCGGGTTTGCCTGTATCCGTTCGAGACGGTAACTCGTTTCCTCCCAAAGGTCTCGCAGATTCGCCACGTCATCGCTGAGAACGCTCCGACCGTTGACGGCGATCCGTACGGATGGGTCAGCCGTGGGTTTGCCAATGGGAATGCAGTGCACGTCTGCCGCATCGAGGGTCTGGAGAACGTGGGATACTTTCCCGGCGTGTACTTCGAAAACCAGGCCCATCTCCTCGGCGAACAGCGACGCGATCGGGTCTGAAGTTGTCGGCAGATCGATGCGGATGCCGCAATTTCCGGCGAAAGCCATTTCCAGCAGACATGTGACGATGCCGCCGTCGCTCCGGTCGTGGCCCGCGGCCACACAGTCTTCCGCGATGAGCTGCTGCATGGCATTGAACGCGCGTTTAAGCAGGCCCGGGTCGTCCACGTCGGGTGGCGTGTCTCCGATCTGGCCGTACACCTGGGCCAGGGCAGAGCCTCCCAGGCGGGCCTTTCCACCAGACAGGTCGACAAACAGCAGGCGGCCCTCATCCGGGTGCTTGAGGTCGGGCGTGACAACCCGGGTGACGTCCGGACAGGTGACATAGGCTGAGACAACCAGGGCGCCCGGTGCGGTCACGGTCTCGTCGTTCCCGTCGGGTCCGGGCGCGAGCGCGGCCATGGAGAGACTGTCTTTACCTCCATCGATGGCGACACCCAGTTCGAGCATGACATCCACCAGGGACCTGGCTGCATCGTACAACGCGGCGCCCTCGCCCGGCAGTTTGGCAGCCCACATCCAGTTTCCGGAGCATTTGACGTCTTCAAGCGCACTCACCCTTGCCCACACCAGATTGGTCAGTGCCTCGCCGACGGTCATCCGCGCCATCGCTTTCGGGTCCAGCAGGCCGATCACGGGCTGCTCCCCGATGGACGTGGCGGCGCCGGTTATTCCGAAATGGCTTTGCGCGATTACGGCCACGTCCGAAACCGTGAGCTGAAGCGGACCCGCGCATTGCTGGCGGGCAACCAGGCCGGTGACGCTCCGGTCGACCTTGTTCGTAAGAAAACGCTTGGAGCCAACCGACACGAGTCGCAACACTCTCTTCAACGCGGACTCCGCGGTGATGTCTTCCGGCAGATCAAGCGGCGTCAGTTGGGGCTGCTTGCGATACAGCTCGAAGTTCTTGCGCGGCATATCGCCCAGCACTCTGTCCAGTTCCAGGTCAACCGGGGTGGTGTTATCGTTTTCGTCGTAGAGGACAATTCTTCCGTTTCCAGTTACGTGTCCCACAAATGCCGCCGGTATCTTCTCCCGCCTGCAAAGTGCCTTGAACGCCGCCTCGTGCCTGGGATGCAGAAGCAGCGCATCGTTTTCCTGGTATTCGGCGCCCCAGATTTCCAGCACGGAAAGTGACCGGTCGCCCACGGGAAAGTCGCGAACGTGAATGCGGGCGCCTTCCGGCGCTACGATTTCCTTGAGCACGTTGCAGTTTCCACCGGCCCCCTGGTCGTGGATGCTGACGATCGGGTTTTCTTCGCCCATTTCAACGCAGGCGCGGATGACGCGGTTTACTTTCTGCTCCATTTCCGCATCGCCGCGTTGCACGGCGTTGAAATCCAGTTCCGCCGTGTTCTCGCCCTGCACCATCGACGATGCCGCCCCGCCGCCCATCCCGATACGGTATGCAGGCCCTCCCAGCTTGACCACCCACATTTTCTTCTCGGGCCTTCCCTTTGTGGTGTGACGGGCGTCGATCTGACCAATGCCCCCGGTGAACATGATGGGTTTGATCCATTCGCGGCGCTGCCCGTTCGGCAGTCGCAGGCCGAAGGCGCGTGTATAGCCCTGAATGAGCGGTTCGCCGAATTTGTTCCCGTAGTCCGACGCGCCGTTACTGGCTTCTATCTCGATCCGGAGCGGGGATGCGAAATTGTCCGAATACTGGAAAGTCCGGTCCTCCCAGGGCATCTCATAGCCGGGGATACGGAGATTGCCCACACAATAGGCCGCGGTACCTGCGACAACCAGCGAGCCGCGACCGGCGGCATGCACGTCCCGGATACGGCCGCCTGTTCCGGTTTCAGCGCCGGGGAACGGCGCGACGCCCGTGGGAAAGTTGTGCGTTTCAGCTGTGAAAGTGATGTCGTAGTCTCGTTCGGAATCGGCGAACGGTCCTGGTTCCCCCGGTTTGGCTGGCAGGATGGTCCTCGTGGAATAACCTCTAATGCCGCTGGCATTGTCTCTGAACGCGATGCTGCTGTTGTCCGGATTGGCCCGGAGGGGTTGCTGAATCATGCGCATCAGGTGGTCCGGCATTTCTTCGCCGTCGATTCTCAGCCGGCCGCGGAAAAACCAGTGCCGGGAGTGTTCGCTGTTGGACTGGGCGATGTCGAAACATTCCACATTCGTTGGATTTCGCCGGAGGTGGTCCAGAAAGAGTTCTGTATAGTAGTCGAGGTCCCATTCGTCGAATGCCAGGCCCAGGGTCCTGTTGATGTGCTCCAGCGCGGCCCTGCCCTCCTGAATGAGCGGAACCTCGGACACAGGCTCCGGTTCTGCGCCGGTTTCGAATGACGACAGAGGCGAGGCGTAGTCGCACTCGGTCATGCGGTCGTGGATCGTATCCAGAAATGCGTTCTTCCGGTCACGGGTCAGGCCCGGTCGGACCAGATAACGTCTGGATCGTTCGATGCGTGTAATTCTCGTCAGGCCGCACGCGTGGCAGACCGATACGGCATTCGTGGACCAGGCCGTACTGAAGTTCAGGCGCGGTCCAACCTCGATCAGCGTACCCTCCCCACCCAGAAACGGCGTCTCGGCGAGTTTTTCCGGCTCGAAGGTCTCACCAAGAAGCCAGGCGAGCCGCTTCCGTTCTTCAGCGGTTAACGTTCCGTTCAGTTCGACATTGAAGCAGGCTTCGGTTTCAATCCTCGCGACTCGTTGACAGATGGTCTGCCGGACCTGGTGGAGCAGGGTGTCCGTCTGCGTCCGTGAGAGGTACGGCGTACGGTATAGATGAAGAAGATTCATCAATTCCTTTCAGGCGCTGTCAATTGAGAAGCTGTGTCAGGGGACAGCAGCAATTCCAGTAAGGACCTGATGATTCGATCCGGTCGGATCGCACTGCTTTCCGGCAGATCTGCCCCCTTTGCATCGTTCCATATGCAGTAGATGCCCAGTCTCTGCGGAACCGCGACCTCCCACTCCAGGTTGTCGCCCACCATCCACGCGTCCCCGGGCGTTGCGTCCAGGAGGCGGAGCGCTTCCGTATAGATTCGTGTATCCGGTTTGCCGTAGCCACATTCTCCTTCGATGAGGATGGCGTCGAAGAAGGGCGCGAGATCGAATCTGCGGATCTTGTCCCGCTGGGGTCCGGCGCCCCCATTGGTTACCAGGGCCATCCGCACACCGCATGCCCGAAGCTTGCGAAGCGTTTCGAGGGCGCCTGGAAACGGCTTTATCGTTTTGTCGCGTTCGCGTTCGTACGATCTTGCAATCGTTCCCGCCATCTCCCAGTTCTCAATGCCAAGACGACACAGGCCACGGTGGACAACGCGCTGAGTCGCAAGCGGCATGTTCTGGCGGTTCGCCCGGTGCCGTTCGGGATCGGCCCAGAACCACATTCGGGCTTCGGTCAGCGTCCTGTACAGGTCCTCCGTACCGACCCCCGCAATTCTGCCCGACGTATCGCGGCAGACACGTTTCCAGCATGGTCCCGCATACGTGGAAAAGGAGACGATCGTATCGTCCAGATCCATGAGTATCGCGACGGGCAGTTTCAAAACGGAATCCCCGGTCAGGGTCGATTCGTCCACGGCGTTCGCACCGGAGCCTGCGGGGCAAGGCAGTGCCGGAGGGGAAAGCGCCCGGGTAGTTTAGTGTACAATACCATATATTACAAATTTATAAATTTGATAAAATCAATAAATAATTTTTATAACATCACCGTATGCGGTTGAGACGTCTCATTCCGATTCACCGGCCTTCAGCTCACCCGCGCCCCGGCTGATGCACCGAACCTGATTTTGGTTGACAATCCAATTTGCAGTTTCTATTTTTGCCACGGTATCCAAGTGATACTGAATTCGGCCTTCGAGGGGATCGCCGGGAGGGAGCCTTCGAGGGCCGTTTTGACATGGTGGGGAACTGACCCGGTGGGGGTTGCCATGAAGTGCCGCTCGCTTTGTAAGGACGGTCCACGGGTTTCGGAGGTCGGATTCGGCGGCGGACCGTTTCGGGGGTTGGACTGGGGGTCCGTAAACGACGAGACGTCCGTTCGCGCCGTACACCGGGCGCTCGATGTCGGCGTGACGCTTTTCGATACGGCGGACGCGTACGGAAACGGTCGCAGCGAACGGGTTCTGGGCAGGGCGCTGGAAGGTAGGCGCGAGCATGTCGTACTCGCGACCAAGGGCGGATGGTGGTACGTAGACGGTGCGCCCTCCTGTGATTTCTCCACAATCTACCTCATCCGGGCGTTGCAGGCCAGCCTGCAGTGTCTGCGTACGGACTATATCGATCTCTACTATATCCACGATCCGGATACCGGTACCCTACAGCGGGGCGGTGTTTTTGAATTCCTGACGAGAATGAAGAAAGCCGGCACGATCCGATTGGCCGGTGTATCGATTGATACGGCCGAACAGGCGCGGCTCTGCATTGAATCCGGCTGTGTGGATGTAATACAGATCTACTATAGTATCCTGGACCAGCGTCCTGACCCCGGACTGTTTGAGTCGGCACGAAACGCAGGTGTTGGCACGGTGATCAAGGCGCCGCTGGCAAGGGGCCTTCTGAGCGGGAAATATCGCAAGGATGCCCGATTTCCCAGGGGGGATTTCCGGGAAGACTGGCGGATGAACGGGCGATTGCAGCCAGCTCTGGCCCAGGTGGCCAGGGTGGAGGCGCTGGTGGGCGGCCGGAGCCCTTCACTCGCACAGACGGCGCTTCGATTCGTGCTGAGCCATCCGGACGTTTCGTGCGTAATCCCTGGCGCCAAGACGCCCGGGCAGGCCGAGGTGAACGCTGCGGCATCCGAATTGGGTCCACTGGACGAAGCCGACCTCGACGCATTGAAGATGCTGTACCGGGAAATGGGCGGGCCGATGGACGCGCGTTAGCGGCCTGTACCCGCGATGCAGTTGAAAACGAACTGATTCGTTGTTCTGAAACGAAGAAGGCGGGGTTTGCACCCCGCCTTCTTCGTTTTCGGATGCCATGCGCAGACGTGAATTCAGTCGGCTGCGATATCCAGATGTTCCACGCCCGAAACCGTCTCGCCCGCCGGCGTCTGCCTGGCATTCTTCATAAACTTCGCGATTCGCACCTGAAGGTTTTTGGCCTGCATCTCAAACCGGTTCAACTCGTCCACAAGATCATCATAGTCGAGGCGAGGCTCAACACCCGTGCGGTTCGCCATACTACGCTCCCTTCGTTCTAGGGGAATCAGGGAGATGGGGGAGGTGAATGCCGTTCGATCCTGCCTGATGTATGTGAGGAATCAGAATATAGGACAGGGTGCGGATCGGGTCAAGTGCAAAGGTGAAAAGAGGGGTTTTCTGCGGTCAATGCGGCCGTTCGTCCATGAGGCCCCGGATCTGTGTATCCCGCGGCAGTGCGGACTGTGCTCCGACCCGGGTAACCGCGAGGGCGCCGGCGCAGTTGGCATAGGCGACGGCGTCGGCAAGTGAACGCGTTTGTCCGAGTGCTGCGGCAAGGGCGCCATTGAAGGCGTCACCGGCGCCTGTTGTGTCGCGTGCGTCGACCGTCGGCGCGGGGACCATTACGGTTTTCCGATCCGTTGCAAGAAGCGCGCCGCGCGCGCCAAGGGTGATGACGACGTTGTTCACGCCGCGATCCATCAGGATGTCCGCGGCCTGGCGGGCAGTTTTTTCGGAATCCGGCAGAATGCCGGTGAGTATCTCTGTCTCCGTTTCATTCGGCGTCAGGAGAAACAGGTCCGACAGCAACTGCCAGGGCAGCTTGCGCCCGGGCGCAGGGTTGAGAATCACCGGAACGCCGCGTTCTTTCGCGAGACCCGTCGCGTGCAGAACGGTCGGCAACGGCGTTTCAAGCTGAAGCAGGCAGATGGAAACACGTTCGAAAAGGGAAGCAGCGGCGTCGACCTGAACAGGGGAAAGGGCTGCGTTGGCGCCTGGCACCACCGCGATGACGTTCTCACCCCTGCCGTCCACCAGGATTGCGGCAATACCCGAAGCCAGGTCCGGATCTCTCAGGACATGCGTCGTGTCGATCCCCTCCGCCTTCAGGCAGCGCAGGGCCTGGAGGCCGAATGCATCGCTGCCAATCCTGGCAATGAAGGTTACGTGCGCGCCTGCGCGGGCCGCGGCTACCGCCTGATTTGCGCCCTTACCTCCCGGCAATGTCGAAAACGCATCCGCAATTACGGTCTGGCCGGGGATGGGCAGGCGCTCCGTCTGAACGATCAGATCCGTATTGGAACTGCCGATTACCAGAACGTGGGCACGTGACACGATGGCGATCTCCGAAAGCGTTGAATGGCGGAGAACCGGACGGCGGCGCCGGCACGGAGTGCGAGTGAGTGCGTCTGCCCCGATCCGTCCACGCCTGATCGCCCCGGAAGCCAATGCAAGACGGAGTTCAAGTTAACCCGTTACGGCCGCGCTCGTCAAGACCAACTTTGATGAATCCCGTCCCACGATAGCGAAGCACGTCGCCTTCAGAACCAGTCTTGAATTCCCCGGCGGTCTGCGCTCGGCTGCAAAAACGCCTGTCGGCAGGAATTTCAAAACAGCTTCTCATTGTATTTCCTTGACTTGCCTGTGGCGTTTGCTTAAGTTTTTTCGATCTGTGGACGAAAACGGCACAGGCACGGCGGCTTTTCGTGTTTTCGTTCTGGCGGCGCACGAGGATTTCCTCCGGATTTTGATTGGAACCGTCCGCTGGTTTCCAGAGTCAAAGGTAGGAGTGCCGGACGTACCCATTGGCTCCACGGGATGCGCCACTCGAAAACGCACGGGTCTCCGGATGACCGATTGCGCCGACCGTTCGGGGTTGGAATAAACACGGCCCCGATTTTCTGTTATTGGACGATGGGTACGGGTATGTTGAACCGGAGCATTTTCATTCTGTGTTGTCTTGGCCTGCTGTCTCTGGCCGGATGCGCGCAGAACAGGTATCGCCATCCCAGCGCCGACGTTTATCTGGATAAGGCGAATGAGGAGCTTGAGAAAAAGAACTGCTGGGAGGCGCAGAAACTGCTCCGGAATCTGCTTTCGGACTTTCCCGGTTCCCATCTTGTCGATCGCGCCCAATACAAGCTGGGATTCGCGTATCTGTGCGACAAGGACTACGTAACCGCCGTGTTCGAGTTCGAGCGGCTGCTGAATGAGTTTCCAACCAGTCCGTTTGTCGATCAGGCGCGGTATCAGATCGGGGTGTGTTATTATCGGCAGTCCCGGGGGATCCACCACGACCAGGACGAGACCCACAAGGCCATCAGGGAATTCGAACGATTTATCGAGGATTTCCCCGACAGCGATCTCGTACCTGGCACCCGTGAAAGAATCCTGGAACTTCGAACGAAGTTGGCGCGGAAGAAACTGATGGTTGCCGAGAACTACATTCAGTGGGATATGTACGAATCCGCAGGGCGTTATTGCGAGATTGTCCTCAATGAATTCGACGATACGGCGCTCGTTTCGAGAGCACGTTTTCTTCTTGCCCGAACGAAGCATCGCACCGGAGCCCTGGACGAAGCACTTGAAATGTTGAGGCTCCTGGCCGCGGACGGCGTTCAGGATGAAATGAAACAGAATATCGCCGAAGAGATGCGGCAGATCGAGAAGACCCGGGCACAGCAGAACAACGAACTGCGAAAGCCCACGGAGAAGCCGGACGGCTCCAGCGCCGCAAATACCCGGTGAGGTGGAATGGACGGCAGGATCGGCATCCTCGGCGGAACGTTCGATCCGATTCATCTCGGCCATCTGTTCATCGCACAGGAGGCGTTGGCAACGTGTCGTCTGGATCGGGTTCTGTTCGTTCCCTCGGCGGACCCTCCCCACAAGAGCGTTGCCGATGTGACGCCCGCGGAAGCACGCGCCAGAATGGTTGCGCTTGCCGTGGATGGGCAGCCCCGGTTTGAACTTTGTCGGATTGAACTGGATCGAACCGGCAAGTCGTATACCGTAGAGACGCTCCGTCGGCTGTGCCGGGAACTGGGTTCCGGGTTTGAGTTTTATCTCATCATCGGTGCGGACAGCGCAGTGGAAATGTCGACGTGGTGCGACCCCAGGGGCGTTATGGATCTCGCCCGCGTTATTGTAATGGGCCGGCCTGGCTTTCTGCCGGATGATGTAGACGATCTGATTGCCGCACGGATGTGTTTTCTGGATTCCCCGCTTCTCGAAGTCTCCTCCACGCAGATTCGTTCCCGTGTTCGTACGGGCTTACCCATCCGGTACTGGGTTCCGGACAACGTCGCTCGATTCATCGAAACCCACGGCCTTTACCGATAGAATGGCGAACATTCAATGGTCGAACCGTCGGAGGACCATACACAAAGCAGCGCACAACTCGGCGGAAAACCCGAGGGGCGAGTCCAGCGGTATTTCTGTTTGGACGACGAAAAATACCACGCACTCGCCAGGGTCTCCAAAGACGCGACGGTATTGCGCCGAATCCCCATGCGGATTCGGGTCATGGGCAAGGACGTGGACGGATGGGTTGTTGAGGTCATGGTACCCGCAACGGATGGCGTGGTGCGTGTGGACCCGCTCGAAGGCGCGGACAAGATCTGACTTCGGCTCCGACGCGACGCAGACAGTTGAGGAGAGAGGATGTTACTGACCGACGGACCTAACCGTGGTGAGACGACGTTTGTAACGATCTATGGGCGTCAATATCCCGTTCAGAGTCGGGAGTCGTCAGAGTATACCCACCGGGTTGCTGAGCTGGTCGATCGCCGGATGAAGGAGATCGCTTCTCAGCAGAAACTGGCTGAACCCACGAAAATAGCCATAATCGCGGCATTGGATATCGCCGACAGGCTGCTGAAGTATCGCACGGGACGGGAAGCGGCGGGACGCCAGGCCGAGAAGGTGGCCGCGCGCCTGACAATGATGCTGGACGATGAGAATGGCGGCGCGTCGCAGTCCGCAAGCGACTGATCGCGTGGACTCGCGGTGGAGCCGAACGGGCAGGGAGACGGCGATTCAATGCGGTGCGAGAGACGTGGGCCGGGGCGGTTTCCGGAGCCTGTATTTGAAGATCGTGTAAAGAATCTTCCAGCCGGCGCGAATCGTACCGCCGACGGTACCGGTGATCTTGGAGACGCCGATTCGGCGTCGATAACTCACCGGCGCCTCGAGGAACCGCAATTTCATCCTCGCAGCCTTTACCTGCATCTCCACGGTCCATCCAAATGTCCTGTCCTGCATTTCAAGCTGTAACAGCGCAGGATAGGTTACCGCGCGGAAGGGTCCGAGATCGGTGAATCGGGCGCCAAACAGGCGACGGATGAGCCACGTTGCCAGCCAGTTGCCGAAGCGGGCCTGGGGAAGCAGCGCGCCGGCCTCCCGGTTGCCGAGTATGCGCGAGCCGATCACGAGATCCGCGCGGCCCTCGACGATCGGCTTCACCAGTAACGTCATTTCATTCGGGTAGTCACTGTAATCACCGTCCAGGAATACCACGATATCCGGATTCTCAAGCGCGTCGATGCCCGCGAGGCAGGCCCAGCCGTATCCCCTTCGATGTTCGTGAACGATCCGGGCGCCCATCCGCCTGGCCAGTTCGACCGTCCGGTCCGTGGAGCCGTTGTCCACAACCACCACGTCTGCATCGAGGTGGCCAGGAATATCTGACAACACGTTCTGAATGGCTTCCTGTTCGTTGAAAACCGGAATGACTACGGAGATCCTGGGTGGGGCGCGCATGGCGTGCATGTCAGTTAAGACAACTTCCAAGGGTGGGATGGAAGGCGTTTACTTTTTTTCCTGCGTTTTTCGTATCATTCCTGACTTTCTCGAGCCGCTTCGCCCCTTAAAACGAGCCACCAGAATGAAGATGCAGAAGACGATACCCAGGATAACGCTGCCGGCAATCTTGTCCGGATGATCCGCAAACCACATCACGCCCAGCGTGATCAGCAGGCAGATGCCCGCAATGAGACTTTCTCGGGTCATGGGATCAGCCTTTCTTTCGGGTAGACAATCGATGGCGCGTACCTTTGGAAAACTAACGGACGGCAGGAGCGTTGTCAACTGATTCAGGCCGGAGGCGGCCTTCCACCGGCGGGTGGCGAGATGCGTTTCGTGAGCTGGAGATTGCGGTCGGGGTTGCGCGGGTTGCCGTGTCGGTGCCTCGGGATCCACATAACCGGAATCCATTCGCCAGGTCGCGAGTATTTACGGCGAATGTGATCACGGCGCAACCGAACCTGTGCCCCCGCGGGCGCGGGTTTTTTCTTGGACCGTCATTGTTTCGCGGAACCGCGCGTGGAGACGTCGGGAGGCGGACGATCCGTAAGGGTTTCCGGCACCAGAAACGCAAACGTGCCGGCGGCGAGCAGGCCGAAACCTGCAATTGCAAAAGTGGCAGGGGCAAGGCCGACCAGGTCGGCGATGCTCCCGATCACGAGTGGCGCCCCCATATGGCCGGTTTCGCCAACCAGGCGCCATGCTCCCAGGAATTCACCCATCGAATCTCCTGGCGCAAGGTCCGCGCCCAGCGTCATCATCGTGCCGGCGCCGATGCCGTTGCCCAGGCCCATCAGCGATGTGGCGAGGAGCAGCCCCGTGAAACTGTGGGTGAAGGGTATGGCAGCCATAGCGACCGCCTGGGTCAGGAAACAGGGCACCATGGCGAACTTTCTTCCATAGCGGTCCATAATGTGGCCGGCGGGATAGAAGAGAGACATATCGACCAGCGCGGAAACGGTGATGATCCAGCCGATGGCCTGAACGTCAAGACCAATCACGTCGGCCGCATACAGGGGCACGACAACGTGGCGCCCGGCTCGAATGGTCTGCGCAAACAGCTGTCCGGAACCCGCGGTGGCGAGTTCTCGAGAATGCGATTTGAAAATGCCCAGCGTCCGTGCCAGGCGGCCGGACCCGAGGGTCGGAGTCGCGCGTGACGAACCGGTTCCGAATGCAAATATGGCAATGAAGACGACGAGTGCTGCCAGGGCGGCAAACACCAGAAATGGCGTTTCAAGCGTGTAGGACAGGCCGAGGGCGCCTCCGGCGGCGGGTCCGGCGAAGCTGCCGATTCGGTGGAAGCCTCCGAAGGTGGATAGTGCCCGTCCTCGATGGAAAACCGAAGTAGCATCCGCAAGATAGGCGTGACAGGCGATATTCCACATCGAACCGCCGATACCCGCTGCAAACCGGTAGAGGATGACTTCGGAAATGTCGCGCGCCCAGAACAGCATGAAGGTGGAGACGGCAACGCAACCCACGCCAAGGACCATGGCGGATCTCTGTCCCAATCTGCCGAGCAGGCCGCCTGCCGGCAACGCGCCGGCCAGCCTGCCCACGCCTTCGGCCGCCAGTACCACGCCGATGAGGCCGTAAGATACACCGAACGTCTTTGCATAAAGAGGAAGGATGGGAATAAGCATACCGTTGCCGAACATCAGTATCAGCGACGGAATGTAGACGGGCAGGACAAGCGGGTTTCGGGCGGATATCGTCATAGGGAGTGAGGGGTGTACGGGGATTGGAAGACGGTATGTTAATCAGCTGTCGTGGTTTTGTCAAGGAGCACATCGGATGTAACGGTCGGGGCAGTTGCACACCTTGTACCTCCTGGGAAAGGCAGGTTCAACCATGAAGATTGTTCTTTGTCCACCGGTGAGCGAGGCGTTGTGTGAACAGGTACGTCGAACCGTGCCCGGGGCTGAGGTGTTGATGGCGTCGATGGATGAAGCCCCTGCCGTGGTAGGGGACGCGGACGTGATATTCGGAATGTATACGGAGGAGATCATCCGGGCGGCCGAAAGGGTCAGCTGGATCCAGACCACAAGCGCGGGAATGGACATGTTGATGGACATTCCGGGGGTTCGCGAAGGACAGTTTAAATTGAGCAACGCCAGCGGCCTGCACGCGCTTCAGGTAGCTGAACACGCGTGGGCGTTGACGTCGGCGCTGTTCCGCGGTCTGCACGTATACATAAGGAATCAGCTTGAGTGCGAATGGAAGGGCGCGCCGATCCAGGATCTCTACGGGGCCACGGCGGGGATTGTCGGGTTCGGCGGAATCGGACGGCGCTACGCACGGCTGGCAAGTGGTTTTGATATGCGAATCCTTGCATTGGACGTGCAGCAGCCGGAAATTCCCGATTACGTGGACGCATTGTGGGGAACGGATCGGCTGGAAGCGTTGCTGTCGACATCCGACGTGGTGTTTATCGCCTGTCCGTATACGCCGCAGACGGAGAAGCTGATCGACGCTCATGCGTTTTGCCTGATGAAGAAATCCGCATTCCTGGTCAATACGGCCAGGGGTCCGATTGTGGACGAGGCTGCCCTGATCGATGCGCTCAGATCGGGTGAGATTGCAGGCGCGGGGCTGGACGTCTTTGAAAACGAGCCGTTGCAGGCCACCAGCCCGCTCTGGCAGATGGAGAACGTGATCATCACAACCCACTCGGCCGGCGTCTCGAGCTATCGTCCTGAACGTACTGTTGACTTTTTCTGCGAGAATCTGAAACGGTTTCAGGCCGGGGAGCCTCTGTTGAACGAGACCGAACGGCATCTGGGATACCCCGCGCTGAGGCGGCGCGTCGAGTGAATTCCATCAGCCAGAATTGGAAGGGGAAATCATGGCGGAGATCAGGGCTTTTCGCGGAATCAGGTACTCGATTGAGAGAATAGGCGACGTTGGAAACGTTGTCGCGCCGCCTTACGATGTGATTGACGGGGCGATGCAGCGTGATCTGTACGACGCGCATCCCAACAACATCGTACGGATAATTCAGGGCCTGGACAACACAGGGGACTCGGACCATGAGAACCGTTACACCCGTGCCGCGGGGTCATTCCGACGCTGGATTGAAGATGGCGTCCTCGTTCGGGACCGTGAAGAGGGGATATATCTCTACGCTCAGGATTTCGACGTCGGTACTCCCGATGGACCGAAAAACAAAACGAGGCTGGGAATTGTGGCGCTGGTGCGGGCCGACGCTCTGGGAGAAGGCGCGATTCTCCCGCATGAGAACACCATGCCGGGGCCAAGGGCGGACCGGTTGGCGCTCATGCGGCACACACGGGCGGCCTTCGGTCAGATCTTTTCGTTATACTCCGATCCCGCCGGTCAGGTGCAGGGAATCCTGGCGCCGGTCCTGGATGGGTCCCCGTTGTTCGCGTTCCATGGGGAGGATGGCGTCGGACACCGCTTCTGGCGGGTAACCGATCGGTCCACGGTACGCGGCGTCGCCAGTGCGCTGAAAGACAAGCCGATTTTCATCGCGGACGGTCATCATCGATACGAAACCGCTGTGGTCTACCGGAACGAACGCGCGACGGCCGAAGGCGAGGATTGGCAGGGGAAGCCCTACGGGTACAGGATGCAGACGCTCGTGAATATGGACGACGCTGAGGGGATGGCCATCAATGCGATTCACCGGGTGGTCGCAGACCTGGGCGCGGGCGGCGTAGAAAGACTCATCAGGGGGCTGGAGGAGCTTTGTGACGTCGAACGGCAGCCTCTCACGAGTACGCAATCCGTGTTGCGGGAGTTGAAACGGCGCGGCGGACGCGGGAACGTCTTCGGATTCTGTCACGGAGCGTGCTCCCACGTTCACTATCTGAGTTTGAAGAACGGCGTTCTCGCGTCCGATCTGGATCGCGAAAATCACTCGGAGGCGTGGAGGGCGCTGGATACGGGCTTGCTGCAACTGATACTGGGCAGGGTGCTGGATCTGGATGGGGAGACACTGACCCGAGGCGACAAGGTGAAGTTCATCAAGGTCGAGCGAGAGGTGCTGGACCTGGTAAAGGCGGCGCCTGACCGGGCGGGTTTCTTTCTGAATCCGGTCGGCATGCAACAGTTGCGCGACGTTGTGCTCGCCGGAGAGCGAATGCCTCCCAAATCCACGTTTTTTTATCCGAAGGTCTATTCAGGACTGGTGATACAGGACCTTGAGTCGTTCTGACCGCTGCTGCGGGCAATCAGAGAATCTCACCTGAAAGAGGGGTGCCGCGCGCCCCTTTTCTCGAATGGGTTGCTGGCAGTCCGTTGTGAAAGTCGCTCTGCAGGCGAGGCCGAGCCATTGTGGTCGAAGACAAGGCGCGCGACCGAGTCCCATCCCTTGATTCGGCGAGGGAGCGCAACGCAGTATTTCGACCGCAGGGGCCGGCTGTAGCCCGGATGGACTTTTTCAACGGGCTGCTAGAGAATGGGCAGGTCATCGGGAGCGGTTTCGGAGAGGATTTCGCAGCCGGTATCGGTCACGACAACATCCTCTTCGAGCATGAAATACGCGCCGTCGGTATACAGGGAAGGTTCGACGGTCAGAACCATGCCTTGCTCCAGAAGGGTATCATCTTCGAGTTCGATGAAGGGGGGTTCGATAATGTCGAGACCGATGGCATGGCCGATTCCGGTGACGCGCCGCGCCTGCTCCGCATAACCCGCCTTCCTCAGTGTATCATTTGAAACGCGAACCAGGTCCGATATTGGAATGCCCGGCCGGATCGCGTCGATCGCGGCTTGCAGGCACCCGTGGACGGTTCTGTACGCATCCTTGTGTCTCCGGTCAGCCCGGCCCAACGCGAACATCCGCGTGTAGTCCGACCAGTATCCGCGGTAAACGCCGCCGGCGTCGTGGGCGATGAGTTCGCCTTCGGTCAGCATGCGGTCGGTGTGGCGACGCAGGCTTCGATTGCTGCTGCGCGCGTCTCCAGGGATGCACGTGGCCAGCGTAATCGAACCGGGCGCGTCCATTCCCCGTTTCAGATGCTCCACGCAAAGCATGCTGTATAGTTCCCTTTCGGTCATGCCTGGTCTGACCGTGGAAAAAAGGGTGCGATAGGCCCGGTTTGTGATCTCCACTGCTTTGCGAATATAGTCAATTTCGGCGCTGGATTTGGTGAAACGGGTCTTCCAGAGGAATGGTGAGGCGTCGGTGAATTGTACGCCGGGAAGATTGGCTTTCAACCGCCCGAAGTCGTCGTAGGGCATTCTCGACCAGAGGACGCCGCCCAGTTCGGCGCCGACGCGGGCGCCGCCAAGGCCGAGTTCGCGGATGACTTCGGTGAGAACGGAGACGCCTGCCCTAACGCGGATCGGAGGCTGATACGTGCGCACGTCTTCGATCCAGGCGTCCTCCTCACACATTCCCGTTTCCAGCGGCGGGACGATGAGAACCGGGTCGCGTTCGAGCGGAAGCACGGCGAATAGCGAAGTGAATTTGTGTCCCCAGCGATGCGTCCAGTGTCCGGTGAAGTAGCGATGGTTCGTGTCCGTTGTAATCAGGACCGCATCCAGACCGTTGCGGGACATGAGATCTCGGAGTCCGGAAAGACGTCGTTCATATTCGCAGGCGTCGAATTCGGCGTACTGGCTGGTCAGCATAGTGGAGTTCCTTTTCTGCCGGAATCAGGATGAGTCGCCCTCGCGCCTTGATACTGCTGCTTTTTCGCTCGCGCTCGGGAACTCACCGGTAATTTTAAAACAGTTGACATGCCCCTTTGGGGGGCATCCATAGCGATGAAATTCGTTGCATTGCCAGGCTGAATTGCGGTTTCGCGACGCCTGTAACAATTGACTTCAGCCACCGAAATACGAGAATACGAGAAAACCGGAAGACGAATGATGTATTCACGCTTTTTCGTAGTTTCGCTCTTTCGTAGTCTCGTTTATTCGTAGTTTCGTCTCTTCGTAATTTCCAAGCAGCTTCTGAGAATTGAGGTGACCGTGTGCCGTTGCAGGCATTCATTCTGGTGTTAATCTCGACCGTCCTGCATGCCGCCTGGAATTTCGCGGTTCGGAAAGCATCGGGCAGCCTGGCGGTTCTATGGGTGGGCAAGTGGTTCGCAGTGGCCCTCTGCCTTCCGGCCTTCTGCTATTTCCCGCTCGAGACCGACGCCGTTGCGGCGGCTTGGCCCTTTATGGCAGCGACAGGATTGGCCCATACGGTTTATTTTCTCATGCTGGCCAAAGCATACGAAGAGGGCGAGATTTCGGTCGTATATCCGCTCGCGCGGGGTACCGGCGTGGGGGGGACGGCCCTGGCGGCGTGGATTCTGATCGATGAACGGCTCACGATACCGGGGATGATGGGAATCGTGACTGTTCTTCTTGGCATTATTCTACTTGGCGTTGCCGATTTGAGAACGCCGAAAAACCGCCGCTCCATAGTATACGCACTCCTTGTTGGCGCGACGATCGCCGTCTATTCGATCGTGGACAAGCAGGGCGTATCGCATATTCACCCCGTTCACTACGTCTTTGCTCTCTTTTTTATTCCCGGCGTCCTCCTGTCTCCGTACGTGCTCCTGCGGCACCGTCCGGCGGTCGTCCGGACGTGGCGCGGACTCAAGAGATACGCGCTCTGGGTGGGGCCGGGTTCAATGGTGACGTACCTGCTCGTTCTTTTCGCCATGCGCGTTGGAAAGGTCAGCTATATTCTCGCCGTAAGGGAGTTTTCGGTCGTCATCGGCGCCGCCCTGGGAATTCTGTTTCTGGGCGAGCGATTCGGATGGCACAAGGGCGTCGGGGTCGGCGCCATCGTGCTGGGCCTGTTGCTGGTCAAGCTGGGCGGCTAGTGTTTTGTCCCTAAAATAACTTGACTATTTATTGGGCCTGTCCTATGTTCTCTCTACACGCTTCTCACACCCATCGTGAAAGGAGAGAACCATGGGGCGCGGTCGTCCTCGGAAGCCCATTGTGTTGTCTGACCAG
>CAZKDZ010000212.1:0-13467 GCA_964551635.1 uncultured bacterium
CCCGTTCACTGTCGTCAGGTTTTCAGGATGCATTTGGCGCAGACGGGTCGTCAACTCGCAGCGAACGGTCTTGAAACCCTGAAAGGGGCGCAGGTTTCCCGAAGAACCAGCGTCGTCAGACTCGCAGGCAGATTCCGACACGAAAAGGGCCGGACTATTCTCCGAGCCTTTTTTTTGTCCGTGCTAGTGTCCTGTCCCAAAAATTCCTCACCATTCGACCGCCGATTCATCCCGTCTCGCTGCGTTCCCGTCGCTCGCCGACCATACGCAGGTCGATTGCGCTCCGGCGCCTTGCGAGTCGTGCGACTCATCGGCCGAATTCAGGCAACTTATTTCCGGGACAGGACACCAGGAACACGGCCGTTGTCCAGCCGCCGTGTCAGGCTCGTGGAAGTTGGATGATTTTTCTTCACGTCGCGCCTGGTGATTTTGGTTCACCAGGCCGGTTTCCCCGGGTTCGGTCGAAGGTTTGGCGGTCGTGTACCGGACGGAAGCGAACCGCGGCGAACATTTCGTCTTTGACGGTGTCGCGAGGAGACAGATTATGGCGAGGGTTTTTGAGCCGCTGAAAAACTTCGAGATCAGAAAGATGCCGGAGCGGAAGGCGTCCTTCTGGAAACTGGCCGGTCCCGGCGCAGTTCTGGTGGGGCTTTCCATCGGTGCGGGTGAGATCGTCATCTGGCCGCGTATCGTGGCGGAATACGGAGCCAGTATGGTTTGGGCGGCCTGCGTCGGCATCTTCCTGCAGCTCTGGATCAACTTCGAAGTGGGACGGTGGACGATTGCAACCGGTGAAACGGTATATACGGGATACAGCCGGGTGTGGCGCGGATTTGCCCCCATATTTATCCTGTTGACGATATTCAGCTGGATCGCGCCCGGGTGGGGGCGGGCATCCGGGCTGGCCTTGAAGGCGCTGCTGGCGGGGCCGCATGGCTGGGGTTCGGATACGTTCTGGACGATCGTCACCTTCGCGGGCGTGGCGATGATTCTCTTCGGTCCGAAGTTGATATACCAGTCCGTCGAGCGGAGTATCGAATTGCTCGTAGTGGTGGTAACCGCGGGCCTGATCGCGGTCGCGTACGCGGTGGGCTCCGCGGAGACGTGGGCATCGCTGGGGAGCGGGATTGCCAATGTCGGTTACATCGATCCGGGCATGAGTGTCAAGGCCATGTTCATCGCGCTTGTATTTGCCGGCGCCGGAGGTACGGCCAATCTCTTCTACACGTTCTACCTTCGCGACAAGCACGTCGGTATGGGCGCGCATCTGCCCCAAATGCGGAATCCGCTTCGAGGTCGGACCGAGGCGATGCCCTCTACGGGATTCCGGTTTGAGGAAACGGAAGAGAATATCGGTCACTTCAAGAGCTGGTTCAACTATGTGAAGAAAGATCAGATGCTGTTTTTCTGGGCCCTGAATTCCGTAACCATTCTGCTGTTCATCTTCGGCGCGCTTGCGGTGTTGCACCCCGGTGGTATCGTACCTGCGAAGGGCACGCTCATCTGGGACGAAGCAGCGGTTCTGGCAACGGTCTGGGGCGAGACGGGCAGGTATGTCTTTCTGATTGTGGGCCTGGCCACGCTGTTCAGTACGCAGCTTGCACTGGTCGACGGGGTGTCGCGATCGATCGCCGACATCATCTACACCAACTTCAAAGCGGCGCGAAAACGGGATCTGAGCTGGTGGTATCTTGTCGTTGCGGCTACGTGGATTGTTGCCGGGTGTGTAATCACCTATGTGATGGAAGCCCGTGGTGTGAGTGAATTGGGATTCCTGTTCAACGCGGCGTATATCGGCGGGTTTGCAATGGCACTATATACCCCCCTGACGCTGTATATCAATCATCGTCATCTGCCTGCTGCCGCCCGACCGGGATGGCTATGCACCGGAATGATGTCGGTTGCATCGGTCGTATATATCGCATTCGCCGTGGCGTGTGTGATATGGGAGTTCGGGCGGTTGTAATCGACGTCGCCTGGGAAGGCGTAAAGAATGTCCTCGAACGGCAGAGTCTTCCACGTGGCGCTGACCGCCGACTTTTATGATTCGCAGGGCACGTGCAAATTCAGGGATATGGGCCTGGCGTCATTTGACGGCCATGTCCACATTCGGACGTCGGTATTCGACGTGCATCGCCCGGAGATCCGCGCCGAGCAGGTGGCAGACGCACAGGGCGTGGTCGTACTGACGCCCGCGGTGACTGCCGAGACCGTCTCGGCATCGAAGGATCTGCTGGCCATCGGGCGCTTCGGCGTGGGGTACGACTCGGTTGACGTTAAGGCCTGTACCGAGGCCGACGTTGCCGTATTCATCACGGCCGGAGCGGTCGACCGTTCCGTTGCCGAGGCGACGGTGGGCTGGATGATTGCGCTGACGCACCATATGCGCGTCAAAGACCACCTGGTGCGTACCGGCCGGTGGGATGCACGGACCCGATTTATGGGGAGTGAGTTGAGAGACCGTACGTTCGGGGCCGTCGGGCTGGGCGGAATCGCGCGGGAGACGGTTCGGCTGCTGGGCACGTTCGGGATGAATCCGCCCGTTGCATTCGACCCGTACGTTTCTCCCGCGGAGGCCCGTAGACTGGGCGTGACCCTGGTGACGCTTCAGGAGTTGATGGCAGCGTCGGATTTCGTTTCCATCCATTGTCCGCTGACACCGGAAACGGAGGGATTGATCGGCAGACGGGAACTGTCCGCGATGAAACGGGGCGCTTATCTGATCAATACGGCCAGGGGCGGCATCGTGGATGAGGATGCGCTGTTCGACGCCCTGGAAGCCGGCTCGATAGCCGGCGCGGCGCTGGATTGTTTCGAGGTGGAACCCGTCGTGGAACCGCAACGGTTCGGCAAGTTCGACAACGTCTTGCTTGCGCCGCATTCGGTGGCCTGGACGGATGAATTGTTCCGTGACATTGGACGGGCGGCCTGCCGGGGTATGCTGGACCTTTCACTCGGAACACGCCCCCGGGGCGTGGTGAATCCGGAAGTATTCCGGCGCCGTGGATTTCAGGAGAAGTGGTCGCGGCTCCAATACGTACAGAGTGGCGGCGAGTCAGGCGGCCGCACGGCTTGAAGCGGGGCGATCAGGACGAAAGCACAGACCGGAAAAGGGGGTGGCCAATGGCTGACGTAATCAGGATTCATCCGGATAACAGTAAGGTCTTCGACTACAGAGGCCGCCCTCTGGCGCTGATCTGTGCGACGGAGCATTATGGGGCGGTGATGAACCGGCCGTTTCGATACGAACGGTATCTGAAGGATGCGGCTGAACGGGGGCAGACGCTGACCCGGCTGTTTACGTTGTTCAGAGAGTTGCAGACGCCGGTTAACCCATACTCGACCTGCAAGCCGGAATCGCCTGATTTTGTCGCGCCGTTCGAACGGACCGGGCCGGGAAACGCGCTGGACGGGCAGCCGCGGTACGATCTCTCGCGCTGGAACGCCGAGTATTTCGAACGATTGCACGGATTTCTGTCCATGGCGGAGTCGTACGGCATCATCGTGGAGGTGGTTCTCTTCAGCAACACCTACAAAGACGAGGTCTGGGCTCTCAATCCGCTGAATCCGGCCAACAATATAACGATGGAGCGCCCGGATGAGCCGGTACCCTGGCAGGAATATATGACGTGCCGACGGAAGGACCTGCTGGAATGGCAGCGCGCGCACGTGCGTCGTATCGTGGAGGAAACCAACCGGTACGGAAACGTAATCTACGAGATCTGCAACGAGCCGTGTTATTTTCCCGATACCGGAGACCTTCCCGGATCTGAGGAGGTAAACGGCTGGCAGTCGCAGTTCATTGCGCAGATCCGCGAAATAGAGAACACGATGCCGCACCGGCACCTGATCGCCGGTCAGGAAGCAATGACGATCAGGCCGTTCGATCAGCCCTCCGACGGATCGTTCAAGGCAATGGATTTCGATGTCGTAAACATCCACCCGCTGCCAAATACCCTTTGCGACGGACGAAGTTATGATCTCGGCGACTTCATGTCCAAGCAACTCAAATTGCGGCCGCTGCGTGACTTCACCCTCGCTACGTACGGACAACCCAAGCCGCTGAATCACGACGAGGACAATATTGCAACCCAGTACAAGGAAGTTGAAGGATGGACGGTGCATCGCAAACGGGCGTGGACCGCGCTGTTTTCCGGGGCCCATTACGACATGATCGACTTTTCCATCCTGCCGTACCTCGAGACGGGAACGCCCGAGTCGCGAAACGGGATTCGACGGTGGATGGGCAATCTGTCGGGTTTTATCCATTCGATCGATCTTGTCAGGGCTCGCCCGGTTCTTCCGGGTTGGCTCAAAGAACGACCCGAGCATACACTGGAATCGGTGTACGCGGTAGCAAGTGTAGACTATTGCATCTATCTTGCCGACGCCCGGGAACGGGAGGAGGCCGGGTGCGGCGAACCGATCGCCGGCAGGCTTTGCTTCGACCTGCCGCCGGGAGCGTTCGAAGTGTCCTGTTTTTCACCTTCAAACGGCGTTTATTCTCCTCGAATCCCTCTTGGCGGAGGTGAATCGCGACAGGTGGTTTTGCAGGCGTTTCGGCACGATGTTGTCATACGCATCACGAGAGTGGAATAACCCATGGGACGCATGGATGGACAGGTTGCCTGGATAAGCGGAGGCGCTTCCGGAATGGGAGAGGCCACGGCCTCACTGTTCGCCGCCGAGGGCGCGCGGGTGGCCGTCGTCGACGTGCAGGAGGAACGCGGTCGCCAGGTGGTGAACCGGATCGAGGAACGGGGAGGGGACGCGATCTTTCTGATGTGCGACGTGGCGTTGGAAGAACAGGTGCGGGGTTCGATCGAAGCGACCGTGGGTCGTTTCGGGAAGCTGCAGACCGTTGTCAATTGCGCGGGAATCGTACACGTAGGGTGTCTGCACGAATATTCCGGGAAGGATTGGGACCGGCTGATGGGTGTAAATCTCAAGTCGATTTTCTTTTCCCTCAAGTACGCCGTCTCTCACTTCAGGGAGCATCCGAGAAGCTATATGGCGAACATCGGATCCGTGGGCAGCTTTATCGGTCAGGCCGACACGCCCGCGTATACCGCGTCCAAGCACGCTGTGCTGGGATTGAGCCGTTCGATCGCGCTGGACTACGCCCGGGACGGACTGCGCTGCAACTGCATTTGCCCGGGCATAACGGACACACCCATGCTGAGGTACCATCTGAATACGACGCCAGCCCCGGAGGCTACGCTGGCGCAGCGTCTGCGGCGCGTCCCGACCGGAGCAGTCATCAGACCTGAGGACGTTGCACGGGCAGCGGTTTACTTCTGCTCGGAGGCGTCGGCGGGGATTACCGGCACGTCACTCGTGATCGATGGCGGGTATATCGCAGCGGCCGAGTGGGAGACGTCGGGTCCGACACGATTTGCGGAGGAGCCGTGAACACGAAACTGGCATGTTCGGATTTTACCTTTCCCCTGCTTCCGCACGAAGACGCTCTTCAACTGGTCTCCATGCTGGGTTTCGAGGGCGTGGATATCGGACTCTTCGAGGAGAGGTCGCATCTGTGGCCTTCAAGCGAGTTTGAAGATGCGCCGCGCTCTGCACGACTGCTGAAGAAAAAACTGGATGGTGTTGGACTCCAGCCGGCCGATGTGTTCTTGCAGATGGCGATGGATTTCGTGCCGTATGCGATCAATCATCCGCAGCGCACCCGGCGTCGCAAAGCGCGGGACTGGTATTTGAAGGCACTGGAGTACGCCTCCGAGTGCGGGTGCGCGCATGTAACGGCGCTGCCCGGCGTTTACTTTCCGGACGAGACCCGCGCCGACTCGTTCAGCCGCGCCGTCGATGAATTGAATTGGCGTGTGGCGCGGGCGAAGAATTACGGCATCGTATTTGGCGTTGAGCCGCACGTCGGTTCACTGGTTCCGAGGCCCAAAGCCGCCGAACGCCTTGTACAGGCTGTTCCAGGCCTGACGTTGACACTGGACTACACGCACTTCACGAAAATCGGCCTGCCGGATTCGGACGTGGAACCCCTGATGAAATATGCCAGTCACTTCCACGCACGTGGTGCGCGGCGGGGGCGGTTGCAGACGTCTTTCGAGCAGAATGCAATCGACTATCGGCGGGTCGTAGAAGTGATGAGGGACAGTGGATATCGAGGATGGCTGGGCGTCGAATACATCTGGATCGACTGGGAGCATTGCAACGAATGCGACACCGTATCGGAAACCGTGAGGTTTCGGGATTTCTTCAGATCGATTGGATGAAAACCAGGGCGGATTCATCGACCTGAACGCGGGTCGGGTCGGACCCGGTTGACAAGCCCGGCAGTCGCGAGTATATTCGATTGAACACGATTTCGGTAAGGATCGTGCCATCGTTCATATCAGATTGTTTTTCTATTATTTAAAGGAGACCGGTTATGGCACGCGGTGGTGTAAACAAGGTGATTCTGATCGGCAACGTCGGAGCGGATCCGGAACTGCGATATACGGCCGGCGGGACTGCCGTCACGAACTTCAATATTGCCACGAACGAGAGTTGGACGGACAGTTCCGGCGAACGCCAGGAGCGAACGGAATGGCACCGCATTGTGGTGTGGGGCAGGCTGGCGGAGATCTGCAATCAGTATCTGCGGAAGGGAAGCAAGGTCTTCATCGAGGGACGCCTGCAGACCCGAAGCTGGGAAACACAGGACGGGCAGAAGCGGTATACGACCGAGGTCGTCGCAAGAGATATGCAGATGCTGGACTCCCGGGGTGATTTCGATTCCGGGGGCGGTGTCTCGCAGGGTCCCGGTCAATCGAACGAGGGGTCGCGTGACGCGCGACCAGGACCCCCGGACAACGGAGCCGGCCCGGATACGGGGTCGGGCGGATCGTCGTCGCCGCCCTTCGGCGGCGACGACGATCTACCGTTTTGATCGATGAGGTGATCGCAAACGGGAGTCGGTCGGATGGTCGGATGTTTTCGGTAAAGGATACCGGGATCACGGGGCTGCGAATTCTTTTTTGCAGCCCCGTGCGTCGTCCGTACATTGAGGCGATTCGGCGGCTGGGATGAGGTTCGCCCGCTCCCGTCAAACTGACAACCGCTGGTCTCGCGTGGATTTACATCAGGTGCCGGCATGTTGAGGTCGATAGCGTTTGTTTCCGGCGCGGCGCTCATGGCATTGGAAATTGTGGGCAGCCGGGTACTCGCGCCCTATTTCGGCAGTTCCGTCTTCGTCTGGGGCAGCCTGATTGCGGTGGTCCTGGCCGCACTTTGTCTGGGCGCGTACACGGGGGGCAGACTTGCCGACCGCATGCCTACGGGACGGCCCCTTGCCGCGTTGATGGGAGTTGCCGGCCTGACGGCGCTTTTCATGCCCTGGGTGGCGGCGGCGGTCAACAGGGCGGTATTCCTGATGAACCTGGGTCCCAGGGGCGGCCCTTTGCTGGCTTCGATTGCTCTCTTTACGATTCCGGGAATCGCGTTGGGCGCCGTCACGCCCTTTGTTGTCCGCCTGCTGGCTGATCGCGTTGACCGGGTCGGGGGTATTGCCGGGACCGTATCGGCATTGTCCGCCGCGGGCAGCATCGTGGGAACGCTGGGAACGGCGTTCTACCTGATACCCGCTATGGGCGTGAGGCAAATTCTGCATCTGATCGGTGCGGTGCTTCTGGTTTTGTCGGCGATGGCGCTGTGGTGCGCGCACAAAGGCACGGCGCCGGGCGGGGCCGGAGGAAGTTGAGGCTCGTCACCATATCGTGCGGACCTGCAGCGGCTCATTGTCAGGCGTCGTCGTCATCGAGGCGTCTCTTAGTGAGGTCAGAGATTGAATGCGCTTGTTGTCAAGCGATTTTCGTTCAGTTTTACACCTTCGATCCTCCTGGTTGTGGTTTTCGCGGCCTGCGAAGTCCCACCGGAGATACCGAAGCACGAAAGACTGGTCTACGTCCACGACTCCCTGTACAATCACATCGTGGTTTCCGAAGACGACGAAGCCCGGTACCTCCGGTTCGGATACGGCGCCAAACAGAGCGCGTTGACCCTTGGAAGCCCCGCGTCGTTGCGCGTGCCCTACACGGCGTACCTCGCGCTGGGGTTGGCCTTCACGGACCCGGAACGCGCGTTGATGATCGGACTCGCCGGCGGGTCGGTGGCCCGATTCATACGGACCGCACGCCCGGATGTCGCTCTGGACGTGGTCGAGCTCGACCCCGACGTGGTTCGTGTGGCAAGCCGGTATTTCGGCGTCGACGAGGCGGTCGGTCTGAGGATTCACGTTGAGGACGGCCGGATGTTCGTCAAACGAACGACCGATCGTTACGACTGGGTTGTTCTGGATGCGTTTCATTCCGACTCCATGCCGCATCATCTGGCAACGGCGGAATTCTTCAGTGAAGTAAAGGGAGTACTCACGCCCCGCGGAGTCGTGACAGTAAACGTGGCGCCGCTCGGGCCAGGCGTATTGTACCTGGCGATCATACATACGTTGACGCAGGTATTTCCACAGGTGTACCTGTTCCAGGTACCGGAGCGCGGCAATATCGTGGCCGTTGCCACGCTGGATGAATCCCGGCTCGAAGGCGGCAGAATCGCACGGTCGATTCATGAGTTGAAGGCGAGGACGGGCGTCGCGCTGGAGTTGCTGGTTCCCGCGGCCCCTTATGGAAATCAGAAGCCCCTGGTCCGCGGCGTTCCGGAACTGACCGACGACTATGCGCCGGTGGACTGGCTGCGATACTGGCAGACGCCCGCAGCAGGGATCAGATAGACGTGGAATCGGGCGTTTACGCGGCAGGAGTTCTTAATCGGAAGGAGATTCTCGATGGCGGGGGTATGGAAACCGGAACCGGAGTTGCTGGAATCGCTGGATGCCGCTGTACCGGGAATTCTGGCGTCTCAGAAGGAGAACGGGCAGTTCGGTACGGAGCCGTGGATCTGCGGAGACCAGAACGTCATCTTTCCTCTTGCCGCTGCGTGGCGCCTGGAGGGGAGCAGATATCACGGCGACGATGAGGTCCTTGCTGCAATCGTTCGTGGCGGGGACGCGCTGATCGACGCGCAGGATGAGCAGGGGAAGTGGACGTTTTTGAAAAAGGACTATTCGGAGTGGGGGCAGATCTACATGCCCTGGACCTACAGCCGATGGATTCGCGCGTATCAGCTGGTTCATGAAGCCATGCCGGGCGACGCGCGCGCCCGATGGGACGAGGCCCTGCTGATGGGTTTCGACGGAATTTCGAGGACCTGCCTTGCCCATGTTCACAACATCCCCGCCCACCACGCGATGGCCCTGTTCTGCGCGGCCGCGGTGTTCGGACGCGACGACTGGCGTGAGCAGTCGCGAGCGTTCATGGCGAAGGTAGCGGATGCGCAGTCTCCGCAGGGCTGGTGGCCGGAGCACAACGGACCTGTCGTGGCCTACAACTTCGTGTATTCGGATTCGCTGGGGATCTACTATGGGATGTCGGGCGACGAGGCGGTGTTGCCCGCTCTCGAACGTGCGGCCGTCTACCACGCGAGTCTGACGTATCCGGACGGCAGTACCGTTGAGACCGTGGATGGCCGCAACCCCTATCATGGCGGCATTCACGATGGAAATCCGGGGTTCAGCCATACGGCCGCGGGCAGAGGGTATCTGGCGCAGCAGCACCGGCTTCTGCTGACGGAGGGTACGGGTTTCGCTGCGGACTACGCGGCAAGTCTGCTGCTATATGGCGGCCATGGAGAAGCGATTGAGACGGCTGCAGGAAAGGAGCGGCATGTCTTTCGAATGGGGGACGAGGCGACCGCGATCAGAAACGGCCCGTGGTTCATCTGTCTGTCTGCCTTCGTTGTGGACTTCCCGCAGAATCGTTGGGGTCAGGACCGGCAGAACTTCGTCAGCGTGTTTCACGACCGGGCGGGGCTGGTCGTGGGGGGTGGCAACACAAAGCTGCAGCCGCTCTGGAGCTGCTTCACGGTGGGGGACAAGACGCTTCTGTCGCACACGCCCGGGGACGAAGATCCGGACTTCGACGTCCCCGAGGGATTGATCCACGTGCCGGACGAGCTGTCGTATGACTCAGGCGAGGACGGCGGCCGGCTGCAGATGCGCTACGGAGCGGAAATTTGCAGCATAGATGCGAAGGTCGAGTCGGAAACCGAATTGACGCTCGTGTACGCCGCAACGGGGAAGTCAGGTTTGCCGGTGGACGGACACGTGACGCTTATGCCACACCTGGACCGTGAGGTGCGTTTCGCGTCGGGAGAGACCGCGGCGCTGGGCGAATCGAAGGCGGAGTGGGCCGGCGAGGCCTGGTTGCAGCACGCCGGCTGGCGCCTGCGCCTGCCGCCCGGAAGCCGCGTGGTCTGGCCGGCGTTGCCACATAATCCCTACCGGAAGGCGGGCGACTCAACCGTCGAAGAAGCGCGCCTGGTCGTGGTGTTGCCGTTTTCGGCAGAAGTGGACCGGCATGAGTTGAGGCTGTCGGTTGCGTAGCTGCGACCCGGTCAAGTCTCGAGTGGTTTACGCGAATGATCTGCAGCGTTGAAGGCGGGTGGTTCAGGGTACGCGTTGACCTGCCGTTCCACGTATCGGAAGCGGTGTCCGAATTGCTGTTTGGCCTGGGGAGTTGCGGGGTGCAGGTGCAGGATGGTTCGGCTTCCGGCACGACAGGGCTTACGGCATACTTTCCCGTTGAACGAGACAGCGGCCGCGTGGTATCCGGCCTTTGGAGCGGACTGAACGCACTTGCAGCTGATCTGAGAACCGTACGCGTGGAAGTGGCTGAGGTCCCCTCGGAGGATTGGGCCTCGTCCTGGAAGTCACGTTTCAAGCCCGTCTATGCAAGTCCCGCCATTGTGGTATGCCCGCCGTGGGAACGTGTCGTCGATCCTGAAGGCGGATTCAGTCTGGTCATAGAGCCAAAGACGGCTTTCGGAACCGGTCAGCACGAAACCACCCGGTTGGCCCTGAAGATGATGCATGCCATCGTAAAGCCGGGCGATATTGTGCTGGATGTGGGCACCGGATCGGGGATCCTGAGCCTCGCGGCTGCCAGGCTCAACGCCGCGCGCGTGACGGGTATCGATAGCGATGCGCTGGCCATCGAGAATGCCCGCGCGAACATGCGCCTGAACGGTAACCCCGGCAATGTGATTTTTTGCAGGAAAACGCTGGCGAGTGTAACCGGGGGATTCGACGTCGTGGTCGCCAATATCGACGGGAGTACACTCGTCTGTATGTTGCCTGCGCTTGCGTTACGGGTGGCGGAGACGGGAAATCTGATCCTCGGAGGCGTGCTGGGGCAGGAGCGGCCCACGCTCCTGGAGGCGGTACGCGCGACTGGACTCCATGCGGTGGAGGTCGTCGAACAGGGCGGGTGGCTGGGTATTCGGGCCGGTTGGAAAATCAAGGCTGACGACGGCGAACCGAACGTCACGACGGCATGAACCCCCCCGTGCGGCTCCCGTATCCGGGCGGGGCACAGAGTCTATCCGCCGGTCAGCTTGAGCATTTTTTCAGTCGACTTGAGTCCGTGTCCGGTCAGGGGCGCCACTACGCACTCGTCCCTGCCCGCGGGGATCTTCCTGAATGCCGCAACGGCGGTAGCGGAGGTGGGTTCGGCGTACAGGCCCTGTCTGCAGATATCCAGCAGGGCTTTTTCGATTTCGGCGTCGGTAACCGCGATAATCCGGCCGCGGGTTTCGCGAATGATATCCAGGATCTGCGACGCACGCGTGGGTTCCGCGATGGCAATCCCTTCCGCGATCGTTTTGCCCGAGGACGCCGGGGGAGCTTCCGCGAGTTGTTCGCGCCACATCCGGTAGAGAGGCGAGCAGTTCGCGGCCTGCACGGCGATCATCCTGGGCAGACGGTCGATCAGCGCATTTTCCAGAAGGTCCCTGAATCCGAGGTAGGCGCCGATGAGCATTGTGCCGTGACCCGTAGGGATGATTAATGTATCGGGCGCATTGAAGCCGAGTTGTTCCCAGATCTCAAACGCGTAGGTCTTTGTGCCCTGGAAGAAGAACGGGTTCCAGACGTGGCTCGCGTAGAAGTGGTGTTCGGCCGCTTCCATGGCCGCACGCGCCGTGGCTTCCCTGGAGCCGGGTACACGGATCAGTTTCGCGCCGTAGAGCCGGATTTGCGCCAGCTTGCCAGGAGACGTTGACTCGGGCACGTAGATTTCGCACTCGATGCCGGCTTTCGCCGCATACGCGGCGACCGCGGCGCCAGCGTTGCCCGACGAGTCCTCCACGACCCTGTCAACTCCCAGTTCGGCGGCGCGGCTGATCAGGACGGAAGCGCCGCGGTCTTTGAAGGATCCGGTGGGAAAGAGGTTCTCCTGCTTGACCGTGAGAGGCTTGCCGTCGATTCGCATTCGAACGATCGGTGTAAACCCTTCGTTGAACGAGACGACGTGGGCAGCCGCCCCGATCGGCAGCGCTTCCCGATAGCGCCACATTCCCGGCGCCCGGTGCCTGATCTTGTCGGCGTCGATGATTCCGCGGAAACCGACGTCCAGAGGCCCGCCGCAGTCGCACCTCCAGAGGCGGGTGTCATCGGGTTGTACCGCGTCGCAGGCCTGGCAGGCGATCTGCAGCGTCATGAAAGGGTTCTTCCTTTCAGCATGGCCGAGGTGACGGCGATGGCCGCACGGCGAGGAACAAGCCGTCCCGTGAAGTTCAGCATCCTGTTGACGAGGCCGTGGATTACAGAGGGTTTCCTTCCGAGTTTTTTGAGGGCCAGGGCCACGACGGCGCCGGGCGTGGCCTCTCTCAAGCCGCTGGCGCCCTTCATGTGCGCCACGCTTGCAAATTCGGTCTTTGTGAATCCGGGAGAGAGCGCAAGAGAGTCGATGCCTCTTGTCCTGTATTCTTTCCAGAGAGATTCTCCCATCAGCAGATTGAAAGCCTTGGTGGCGCCGTAGACGCCGAGGTACGGGGTCGCCTGGTATGCGGCAGTGGAAGCCAAAAAAATGAGGCCCCCGCGACCCCGATCGAGCATCAGCGGCAGGTAGTGGCTGGTGAACAGAACGGGGACGACGCAGTTCAATACGGTCATGTTCACCATGCGATCGGGGTCAAGGTCCGCGTACGCACCGGAAAGTCCGAATCCGGCATTGTTTACCAGCAGCCCGATTTCCAGGTCACTCGTCTGTTTTTCAACGTGGCTGCAGGCATCGCGACCTGTAAGGTCCGTGGGAAGGATGCGCGTCTTTACGCCGTGGTTCCGCCGGACTCCGTCGGCAAGCGCCGCCATCTGTTGCTCCCTGCGGGCTACGAGGACCACATTCACGCCCCTGGCTGCCAGTTGATTTACAAACTCCGCTCCCAGGCCGGATGACGCGCCCGTTACCAGGGCCCATGGGCCATATTTCTCGTGCCATTGCATACCTGACGGTTCCTTTCCGATCCGCGGGACATGCCGCGTGAAGGGGCCCGGAGACCTGCCGATCGGTAATTCCTAGCCTTTCAGCGCGGATTCGGCCAGTGCGTCTGTGTCGGCCACCATCT
>CAZKDZ010000213.1:0-2803 GCA_964551635.1 uncultured bacterium
GGCGTCGTACCCGTTCTCTCGGAAACGCCTGGCGCCGTGCGCTGGGCCGGGCGGAAGGTGGGCGCGGACACGCGGGACGTACTGGAACGGGTGGGAGGACTTGAGGCCCACGAAATCGACTCTCTGGTCCGGCAGGAGACGGTTTACCAGGGCTGACAATCTGAAGACGTCGTTCCGGTACTTCCGGCGGCAATCGCGCGGCTGCAAGAGAGCCGGATCACCCGGTAACGGAGGCAACGGATGGCGCACGAACCTTCGCACAGGAGGTGCGGATGAGCTGGGAGAAAGAGAGCGCGGAACTCGACGCGCGCCGGTCATGGTCCAGAAAGATGGGTGGGGCCGAGAACGTCGAACGCCACCACGGACAGGGAAAGCTTACCGTTCGCGAACGCATCGATGCCCTGGTGGACGGCGGCTCGTTCACGGAGGTTGGGAGTCTCAGCGGCACGGGTGAGTACGACGAGGCCGGCAACGTCGTCAACGTGCAGCCGGCCCCCTACATCATGGGGGTTGCCCGCATCAACGGAAGACCCGTGGCCATCGGCGGAGAAGATTTCACGGTCCGTGGCGGCAGCAGCCCCGGAACGCACCGGCGAAAGGGCGGACAGGGCGGTTTTATCGAAGACCTCGCGTCCAAGTATCTCATTCCGCTCATCAACCTCGCCGATGGGGCCGGCGGTTCGGTCCGCGGCGCCGTAAAACGGGGTTATACCGTCTTCCCCGGCGTCAGCAGCTTCGGCCGCTCCGTCCAACTCCTGGGCGAAGTCCCCGTCGTATCCGCCGTACTCGGCAGTGCGGCCGGCGGACCCGCCGGACGGGCCATCCTCTCGCACTGGTCCGTCATGGTCCGGCGCACGAGCCAGATCTTCTCGGGGGGGCCGCCCCTCGTGAAACGGGCGCTCGGCGCGGAGGTTTCGAAGGACGACCTTGGCGGTTCCCGGATCGCAGTCGACATGGCCGGTACCGTCGACAACGCGGTGGAAACCGAACGCGAATGTTTTTACATGATACGGCGTTTTCTCTCCTACATGCCCCAGAACGTCTGGGAACTGCCCCCGGCCGAGTCCAGCGACGACCCGGTGGACCGGCGTGAGGAGGAACTGTTGTCCATCGTCCCACGTGAGCGTACCTCCCCGTATTCGATGCACCGGCTGATCGAGCTGGTGGTGGACAAGGGATCCATCTTCGATATTCAGCCAACGTTCGGACGCGCGCTCATCACCTGCCTCGCACGGCTCAATGGCCATCCCGTGGGAATCGTCGCCAACAACCCGATGGTATCGGGCGGCGCGATGGGGGCCGGCGAAGCCAGGAAGCAGACCCACTTCATCGAACTGTGCGATTGCTTTCACATTCCGCTGATCTTCTTCGTGGACATCCCCGGATTCATGATCGGCACGGCAGCCGAGCAGGAGGCCACCCTTCGGGAAGGGATGAAGGCGGTGTTCGCAATTCACCGCGTCAAGGTACCTGTACTCACCCTGGTGATCCGGAAGTGTTACGGTATGGCCGGAATGGCCGCCGGCGACATGGACGAACTGGACTTCAAGATCGCGTGGCCTTCGGGAGAGTGGGGCTCCCTGCCCATAGAGGGCGGGGTTGCCGCCGTCTTCCGGCGGGATATCGCCAATTCCGAGGACCCCGCCGCCCGGGAGAAGGAACTCGAAGAGGAACTTCGCCAATTCGCGTCCCCGTTTCGCTCCGCGGAAGCCTTTGCCGTCGAGGAAATCATCGATCCGCGCGAGACCCGCCCCTTTCTCTGCAACTTCATTTCCCTCACCCGCAACCGCCTTCAGGCACTGCTGGGGCCCACCGACAAGAGAGGCGTCTCGCCGTAGCGGGTCGCACAACCCCGCCCCGTCCCCCGACAACCGGGGGAGAGGTGAGACGGGAGAGATCGGATGCCGAAAAGGGTATCTTCTCACGCCGCAGGCAAGTCGGAGGAACAGATCGGCAAGGGCTTCTTCTCCCGTCTACCGGCTCCCGTCTAACCGCCTTTCTTCTACCGGCTTCCCTCTACCTTCTCACCGCCTTTAACCGACCTCTCTCCCCGGCCCTCTCTCCTAAAGGAAAGAGGGAGAAGGGCCGGACATCGCCTCGCCGATTTTCTATTGAGACTTACATTGAAAGGAAATCGCCATTCCGAGCCGTTTGCAAGCCCAGTACATCCACCTACCCCCTGTCCCCCTTCTATCAGGTAGGGGACCAGAGGACAGTTCTCGCGCTGGATTGTATCTAATCTGATTTTTATGTATAAAAAGTTGTATATTAATACAAAAACAGGATATCATCCAGGGAGGCTTGTATGGCCAATGACAGGACGCTGCACGTCAAGATCGACAACGAAACGGACCTGAAGCTGAAGAGACTCTCCGAAATCCGTCGAAAAAGCAGGGGTCAGCTTGTTCGAGACGCGATTTCGGCCTGTTATCAGACCGCGTTCGCCGAGTTGCCGCTGCGGCAGGGCCGTGCGCTCGCCGCGTACCAGGGTGGGTTCATCAGCATCGGAAAGCTCGCCAGAGAAATGGGAATGCACGTTTTGCAGCTGAGGTCGTGGCTTGAGGAACACGGCATTCCCCAGCGCAACGTCTACGGCGACGAGGATGCGGCCCGTGCCTGAGAGATTCCGCACATCCACCCGGCCCCGCCTACGACCCCCAGCCGTCAGCGTAGAGTCGAGATGTGGCGCGGTGGTTTAGGAGAGGCCTGTCTGTTTCCGCCCCTTTCGTCTGGCGGTGCCTCAAGAGCCGCTCCGTGCTCCGTTTCCACATCCCGCTCATCGAACCGGACGTGCGGATTTCCC
>CAZKDZ010000214.1:0-32546 GCA_964551635.1 uncultured bacterium
GATATTGCACCCTTTCTCCGTCCATCCTGCGAATGCGGCAATGCCGTTCCCACTTCCATTTACTTCGTGGTCGAATCTACTGGTGTAAAGACCACAAATTGCGGATTTGGCGGGATATTCAACTGTTTTTGACAAGGGAAAGAGGATAGCTGTAACGCTTCGACCCGATGTTGACAGCCCACCAAAGCACCTCAATCCGTTGAACATCACATATCTACCCGGAAACCCGGCCAAAACACCCTTGTCATTGACCTGTCTGATGAGTATATAATTGTACCCGCAGGCCACCGGAATCCTCCACATGCATCAAGGGTTTCCGCGGCGGTAACGTGTGACTTCCCTTAGCCTGCCAGTGCCACACAGGCGAAATCGACCGTTTAGAAATCCATTTGGTTAGTCATTCTCGAGTTTTCTCACCGTTCCCCGATTGCTCTTTCTCCCGATACCGATATTCGTTGCGAGTAAGTTTACTGAGAAGGTAAAGGAAGAACGATGAACGAACTCCAAGCGGATCTATTTAATCCAAAAGTGTTGGATGGGATTGGTATTTCTCCAATTCCGGCGGTGAACGTCGCCTCGGTACCGCAACGCAGCCCTTTGCGATACCCGGGCGGAAAAACCTGGCTGATCCCGCATATTCGCGCATGGCTTCGGGGGATCAAGCCGATTCCTCGGCTGCTCATCGAACCGTTCGCCGGCGGCGGGACCGTTTCGCTGACCGCTGCAATGGAAGGGTTGGTTGACCGATGTCTCATGGCCGAACTCGACCATGATGTGGCTGCTTTTTGGCATGCCGCGTTAAATTACGGTCCCGAGCTTTGTGCGAACGTAATGCGTTTCGAGCCGACGCGGGAAGCGGTAAGCATGCTTGCAAATAAGCGTCCTCAAAACCCGCTGGAACATGGATTTCGTACTCTCGTATTGAACCGAACGCGCCGGGGCGGTATACTCGCTCCAGGCGCTTCACTCAGCCGCGCAGGAGAAAACGGAAAGGGAGTTGCGTCCCGCTGGTACCCGGAGACAATTGTCAACCGTTTGTGGGCAATTGCGGATCACACCCACCGCATCGAATTCCGGGAAACAGATGGAATGCGTTTGTTGGAAGAGTTTGTTGCCAATCGTGGTTTTGGTAGGGTGACAAATGTCTCCACTGTGGTTTTCGTAGACCCTCCGTACACTGCAGGAGGCAAGCGTGCGGGTAAACGCCTCTATGCCCACAACGAGGTTGATCATCCGAAACTGTTCGAATTGCTTGCTGATTGTGGCGCGGAATTCCTGATGACCTATGACAGGGCGCCGGAAATCGTATCCTTGAGCGAGAAATACGGTTTCCACGCGGTTCGAGTGATGATGAAGAATACACATCACGCCAGAATTCCGGAATTGATCATTACACCTAAACCGGTGTTTGTACATTGAGTCCACGATATAGCATCGCGGAATGGTATGGGCAACCGTTCCTTGAGCTGTCACTCGCTGCCCGTCGTCAGTTAGCGAAATCAGCCTTACAAGAAGACAACGAGACCCCTCCCTGTCCATTCCAGTCAGGACGACCTCCCTGCCGAAAGCGCGGTGGCGTGTGTTCAATTCAGCGTTATGAAGGCAGCGCAGATGGAAGACTCGGTAAACCAATAGGTGATCCAGCGATCGTGTGCCCCGCACGATTCGAAGAAAAACAGCTTCTCCTGAGGTGGCTCGCCGAAATCGTTGGCTTTTCGCCGAAAGAAGCGATGGTAGCTCGCGAAGTTCCCTTTATGCGCGGCACCGGGACAGACAGGCCGGCAGGGAAAATAGACCTTGTTGTCGCCAAAACAACCAATGGCAGCCTCAATTGGTACGGCTTGGAAATTCAGGCAGTCTATTTTTCAGGCCCAGGCATGCAATCCGAGTTTTCAATCATGCGCGATGATGATAGTCAAAGGCCACCCTATCCCGGCTCTGTACGTCGGCCAGATTGGCGCTCTTCAAGCGCAAAACGTCTGATGCCTCAGTTGCAGATCAAGGTTCCGACACTTCGGCGCTGGGGATCAAAAATCGCTGTTGCTGTCGATCGCCCGTTTTTCGAATCGATCGGAGGCCCGAGCGCTGATCCGAGCCGAGACCTTAACGATGGCGATATAATCTGGCTCGTCCCTGAACTCACGCGAAATGGGTACGGGCACTTTGAACTTTCACGCGGTCACTGGGAAGTCCTGACATTAGAAGACACCAGCAATAAACTGCTTGCGGCGGAGACAATTCGTCGCGAAGTGTTCGAGCGAGAGCTTCTAAACAAACTCGAAAGGCTTGGATAATTTCCGGTTACATGCTGCGTCATTGAGATTCGAATTATACCGAATCGCAGAGTTGACACATATCGTAAATCCCATATTGGATTGAGGAGATAATGGCGGTTAACATTGATGTAAATTGCGCCGGTTGCGGTCACAATCTTCCACGGGAATATGCGCATTCAAAAATCCATGACCCGTGTCCTCACTGCGGATCTATCAAAAAGCGTATCGGTATTGCCGCTGAAGAGAATGTGGAGGTTCACGATAGTATAAGGATTAGGGAAAAGGATCCCACTCTGCCATCGAAAAAAAAGGTGAGGAAGGAACACTGGTATGGCGATGATTATTCAGAGAAGTATGGGAAATTTATGGACAAGAAACGGGTAATTGACAAGCGCCAAGACAAATACGAGGAGACCGTAACTGATCCCGATACCGGTAAAATAGTACATCATTGCGAAGAGCCACTGTCTAAACATACCGGCCACGGTAGCGCAAAGAAGAAGACAAATTAGATACACTCTCGTTTAAAAAAAAGCCGCGGTGTGCGTGAATCATGTCGGAACGTGTCTTTTCGACCGGCTCCTCGTCAGTTTCGAGTTTGTGAATCGACCACCGGTTTGGCCCCAGGTCCTAGCGACGTTCTCGTGCTACGCTGGAAGGGAAACCCATTGAATCTGCACAGTTACAACGAATTGTTGGTTTTCTATTGAAATACTTTACTGTGATGGTTCTCCTACCCGTCAAACGTTGAATCGATCGAATCCCATTCTTCGATTCCTCCGATCTCTCCAAGACCTCCGTATTCCTCTCGTATAGGACGCCTGTACATTCGTATCAGTCTTCCCGCATGTTCCCACCATGAGAATCCTCATCACCGGCGCCACGGGCGTCATTGGCAGCAGGCTGGTTCCCGCGCTGGAGGGCGAACACGAACTTCGGCTGCTGAGCCGGTGCGATTTCCCGGACGATTCCCGCTGGCGTCGGGTGGACGTGACGGATATCGACCAGGTCTGCGATGCCGCGGAAGGGATGGACGCGGCCATCCACCTGGCCATCGCCACGGGGAGAGAAGGGGACTACGAAGAGGACGCCTTCAACAGCCAGCGGATGGACATCAACGTCAAGGGCACCTACAACCTCTTCGAAGCCGCCCGGCGCCACCGGCTCAAGCGAGTGATCTACACCAGCAGCCTGACCGTCGTTTGGGGCTATCCTCCGCCGCAATGGGTCGACGGCGACGCCCCGGCGAAGCCTGTCGGGACCTATGCCCTTACCAAATATATGGGCGAAAAAATCGCTGAATATTACGCCGAAATGCACGGTATCTCCACACTCTGCCTGCGTATCCCCAAACCGTTCGACGTCGACGATGCAAAGCTTGCGAATTCATCGATTCTGCCCCAGTGGCTTGCCTTCCCCGACCTCATCCGCGCCTACAAACTCGCCCTGACCGCACCCGACGTCGGTTTCGAAATCGTCACCCTCGCCGGCGAAAGCAGCAGGCGCCGGTGGGACCTCTCCAGGGCGGAAAAGGTCCTCGGGTACCGCCCCGGGTACCGGCTGGAAGACATGGGTTACACCCTCCGCGACGAAGCGGATTCCTACGACCGCCCCAACATCGTCACCCCTCCCTGACCGGCTGCAGCCCCGTCCGTTGCCGCCGGCTCCGTTACAGCTTGCCGTTCACACGATTTTCTTCGTAAGTTACGGGCCGCAGTCACGCTGTTTTCGCGCCTGGCAGCCTTGAATTGTCGGCGTGCGATGACGTCACGCTATTGTGTCCAATTTTAAACCGTTGCATTTGTAAAATTAAACCGGTGTTGACACCGACATCACGGAGTCGAACATGGAATCTCTGCCCCTGCTTTCCGGTCACAGGATGCCGGTGGTGGGCCACGGCACCTATCCGCTGAAGGGCGAACAGTGCAAGCGGGTGATCAAACAGGCTCTCGAGCTTGGTTACACCCACTTCGATACGGCCTGGATCTACGGGAACCAGCGCGAGATCGGCGAAGCGCTCCGCGAGGCCGGCGTCGACCGGTCGAAGCTGTTCATCACGACCAAAGTCGGTCAGGACTACCTGCAGTACGACGTTGCCATCAATCAGGCGGACGAGAATCTTCAGTATCTCCAGATGGACTACGTGGACCTGCTGCTGGTACACTGGCCGCCGCCTGACGTGCCCATGGAAGAGACCATCGGCGCGTTCAACGCGATCTTCGACGCGGGCAAGGCCAGAAGCATCGGCGTCAGCAACTTCTCCGTCGAGCAGATGCGGGAGGCATTCTCTGTTTCAAATGCGCCGATCAGCGTCAACCAGATCAAGTATCATCCGGGCTATGAGCAGCGCGACGTACTCCAGTGGTGCCTGGAACACGACGTTGTCGTCACGGCCTATTCTCCGCTGGGGAAGAAGAACATCCTTGAGGATCCCGTCCTGACGACCATCGCCCGCGGCCACGACAGGACGTCCGCGCACGTGGCGCTCAGATGGCTGATCCAGAAGGGGATGAACGTCATCCCGAAAGCCAGCACGGAACAGCATCTCCGCGCCAACCTGGATGTCTTCGACTGGGCGTTGTCCGAAGACGAGATGGAAGCTATAGACCGGATGGCGCTTTAGTCCTCGTTTTGTTTTATAAGCAGGAAATAACACGGATGGATAGGATCGACAGGATCGGTACACAGGAGAAGGAGTCTTCATTCTGCGTCTGAAAGGTTCCGGATAGACTCGGGGTAACGGATGAGCTATGACGCGATCGTGATCGGCGGGGGGATCGTGGGGATGTCCACCGCCTGGCATCTCGTCCGGGCCGGCGCGAAGACCCTGCTCGTGGACCGAAAGGACAGGGGCCGCGCCACGGATGCCGGTGCGGGCATTCTGTCCCCGGCCACCAATACGCGGGACCCGGACCCATGGCAGCGCCTGGCTTCCCTTGCCGTCGAGTATTACCCCGGACTCATTGAAAGCCTGGAAGCTGAACAGGGGGGAGAAACCGGCTTTGCCGTCTGCGGCATGATGATCGTCGCCGTCGACGAAGACGAACTGGAACCCTTCGACATCGCCCGCCGGCACATCTTCGGCCGCCGGAATCGACGGGGAAAGCCCTCAGCGGAGGACCTCGGAGAGATAACGTCCGGAGAAGCCCGCGAGCGGTTTCCGGCGCTTGCCGACGTGCAGGGCGCCATTTACTACCGAAACGCGGCCCGCGTCGACGGGCGGCTGCTGGTCGGCGCCCTTCGCCGCGCCGCGGAAGCCCGCGGGCTCACCGTTAGCGAAACGGGCGTTGACGGATTGGAGATGACCAACGATACGGTGACCGGGGTCATCACGGAAGGAGAGACCATTTCTGCCGGCGACGTGGTCATCGCCGGTGGCGCGTGGTCGCACGCATTCGGCCTTCAGCTGGGAATCCAGATCCCGGTGGAGCCGCAGCGCGGACAGATCATCCATCTGGGATTGCCTCCTGCCGCCGATACGAAGTCCTGGACGATCGTCAGCGCCGTTCGCGGCCACTATATGGTGCCCTGGCCGGACAACCGTGTGGTGGTGGGCGCCACGCGGGAGACCGGATCGGGTTTCGACGCCCGTACAACCGCGGCCGGCGTGCGGGAGGTGCTCGACGAGGCGCTGCGGGTGGCGCCCGGACTGGCCGCGGCGGAGATTCGCGAGATCCGGGTCGGCCTGCGCCCGTACACGCAGGATCTCCTGCCCGTGCTGGGGCCCGTTCCCGGAAGGAATAACGTCTGGCTGGCAACCGGACATGGGCCCACGGGCCTGCAGTTGGGTCCGTACAGCGGCAAGCTCATCGCCGACCTCATTCAGGGCAGGGACATCCCGATCAGCCTGGATGCCTATCGGATCACACGGTTCTAACCAGGATTCATCGTTTTTCGGTGACGTTAATTCGTATACCTGCAAGTAGATAAAGGCGATTAAACTGCGGATTACCAGGATACATCAGGTCGCAGGACGTGAACTGAACAGACGTCCTCCCAGACGACTTTTACGACCCGCTTCCGGGGTGACAGGACAGGGAAACCTCAATGTCCGACAGTGACTACAAATGCCTGCTCGTGAGCCGGGAGAATGACGGCTACGTCCGCAGGGTGGAGCGCCGGTCCGTCGACGCGCTTCCGGATGGCGACGTGCTGATCAGGGTGCGCTACTCCTCGCTGAACTATAAGGACGCGCTGTCGGCCACCGGTCACCGGGGCGTCACCCGGCGCTATCCGCACACGCCGGGCATCGACGCGGCGGGCGTAGTCGAGGAAAGCGCGGACGAACGCTTCACGCCTGGCGATGAAGTCATCGTCACAAGCTACGACCTCGGCGCGAATACGCCAGGCGGGTACGGTCAATACATCTGCGTGCCCGCAGGGTGGGTGGTCCCGCTTCCCGCCGGCCTCACGCTGCGCGAGTCCATGGTCTATGGCACCGCCGGCTTCACGGCCGCCATGTCGCTCCACAGGCTGGAACGTCACGGCGTTGGTCCCGGCAGCGGCGAGATTCTCGTCACCGGCGCCACGGGAGGCGTCGGCAGCATGGCCGTCGCCATCCTTGCACGTATCGGCCACACGGTTGTCGCCGCCACCGGCAAACCCGAGCGGGAGCGCTTCCTGCTCGACCTGGGCGCGAGCGCCGTCGTACATCGAAACGAGGTCGACGATGCGGGCGGCCGTCCGCTGCTGGCGGAACGCTGGGCCGGTGTTGTAGATACGGTGGGAGGTAATATCTTGGCAACCGCCCTCAAGTCGACGAAGAGCCGGGGACTCGTCACGTGCTGCGGTCTCGTCGCTTCGGCCGACCTGAATATAAGCGTATACCCGTTCATCCTGCGGGGCGTCAGCCTGCAGGGCATAGACTCGGCCGAATGCCCCATGCAGGAACGGAAGTACATCTGGGAGAAAATCGCCGGTCCCTGGAAGATCGATCCGACCGACGACCTGGTCACGGAACGAACGCTCGAAACCCTCGAACCCGAAATACAGCGCATCCTGCGGGGCGGACAGACCGGCAGGGTCGTGGTCAACATGATTGAAAGATGAACCGCGCCAGAATCGGTGTCATCGGCCTGGGACGTTTCGGCGAGCAGCACGCCCGCGTCCTCGCTCAGCTGCCGCACGTCGAACTCACCGCCGTGTGCTCCCGTTCGGTGGAGCGCGCCGCCGGTGTCGCCTCGAAGCACAATGTTCCCAGGCACTATACGGACTACCGGGACCTGATACGTGACCCCGACGTCGAGGCCGTCGACATCGTCACCGAAGTGGACCGGCACACCGAAATCGCGCTTGCCGCGCTTCGATTGCGCAAACACGTATTCAGCGAAATCCTGCTGACCGACAGTCTGGATGAGAACGATCGACTGATCGCCGGGGCGGAGGAAAGCGGCGCCGTGTTCATGGTCGGGTTTCTGGAGCGCTTCGACGTCAGGCGCGCGAACATCAAGCAGAAGATCGACGCGGGTGAACTGGGAGAGCTTGTCTCCATCTACGGCCGCCGCAACATCTGGCGCGGTATCCTGGACGCGCCGCGTTTCAAGCCTTATCCCCTGGTCATCCAGCCGGGCATTCACACCATCGACCAGTTGCTGTGGATGGCCGACGAGGACGTCCGGGAAGTGTACGCCAGGACTCGCAGCATGGCGGAACCGGGCCGACCGGATACGTGGTGGGCCATGCTCACGTTCGAAAGCGGTCTCGTCGGCGTGATCGAACAGAGTTTTTTCATGCCCGACCGGCGGCTCTACTGGTCCAATGCGGGTCTGGAAGTGGTGGGCACGGACGGGACGGCCCACATCGCCGAACCCAATGACGCCGCCTGGATCTGGACGGGTGACGCAACGTCCAGTCCGGATCTCTATCTCTCGCCGGAGCTCCACGGAAGAATCGTGGGGGCGCTGGAACATGAACTCACCCACTTTGCGGACTGCGTCATCGAGCGTCGAAATCCCGCGCACGGCACATTGCGCGATGCGCGCGATGCGCTCCGGGTAGGCCTGGCCATCGTGGAATCGGCGCGCAAAGAACAGGCGGTCCAACTGTAGACAGGGAGTATGTCGTATGACAACGTCCAGCGATACGTACCTCGTCGGCGTGGCGGGTGAAGACATCACGCCGCCGGTCGGAATCTATCTGGCCGGGTTCGCCGCACGAACCGAACCCTCCACCGCTGTCTATCATCCCTTGAAAGCAAACGCCACTGCGATCGACGACGGCAGCGATCCGCTCATCATCGCAAGCGCCGAAATCCTGGGTTTCTACGAGCACACCGAAGAGGTACGGTCCCGCATCTCGGCGCTGACCGGCATCGCCCCCGCCAACGTCGTCCTGAGCGGGTCGCATACCCATTGCGGCCCCTGCATCCGGGAAATGGACCGGCATCGCCACGGCGACCTTGATGAGGACTATATCGAACGACTCCTGGACAGCGTCACCCGTTGCGCGGAAACCGCGTGGAAGACCCGGTCGACGGCCCGCCTTCGGTTCGGGCTGGGGCACTGCGATATCGCCGTTTCCCGTCGAAAGCCGGACGGGAAGGGAGGTGTGGAGTGGAAACCCGATGCCGGCGCGCCCCACGACCATGAGGTGCCGGTGCTGGTCGTCGAGTCTCCGGAAGGCGAACTGCGAAGCGTCATCTTCAGTTACGCGTGCCATCCCACCAGCCGGAGCGGAACGCTCATCGGCGGCGACTACGTCTGTTTCGCCTGTGACCACGTGGAATCCAGTTATCCGGGAACCACGTCGTTTTTCCTCCAGGGCTGCGCCGGGGACCAGAAGACGCGGCCGGTCGATCCCGCGTCGGAGACATTCGTGCCCAGAAGTGTGGATGAAATTCGCGACATCGGCGTCGACCTGGGGAAATCCGTGGTCCGAACCCTCGCCTCGGGCGGGCTCGATCAGGTAACCGGTCCGATTTCGGTAAGCCAGACCATCCTCAACCTGGATACCGAACCGATTGACATGGGCCTCGTAAAAGCAGGCCTGAATGACAATCAGGCATTCGTTCAGGCGTGGGCCCGGCATCTGCTGGACAGTGTCGAAAACGACGCGCCGGTTGCCACCAATATCCCATTCGAAATCCAGACCGTGCGTTTCGGAAACTCCCTGGCGGTGGTCACGCTTGCGGGGGAAATGACGGTGGAGCACGGCCTGCGGCTGAAACGGGAAGTCGGGCCGCACTTCGGCAATGTACTGGTCCTGGCGTACACCAACGACATCGTCGGCTACGTTCCCGTCCGGCGTCAGATCCCGGAAGGCGGCTACGAAGTCTGGTCCAGCCAGCAGTACTGGAAACGTACGGGTCCCTACGTGGCCGACACCGAAGACCGGATCCACGCCGCCGCGAGCCGGTCCCTCGGCGTCTCGCATTCCCGTTAACGCCAAACCCATTTCGCATCTCTGGCTCGGCAGACATGACTGACGCGTTGCCCGAAATCGCCCTGGTCCAGATGGACGTGAAGCCGGCGCGGCCGGACCTGAACGTGGAGACCATGCTGCGTTATATCGACAGGGGCAGGGCTGCCGGCGCGGAACTGATCGTCTTCTCGGAACTCTGCATATCGGGCTACATCCTGGGTGACCTGTGGGAAGTGGACGCGGTCGTCGAGGATTTCGCGGCATACAGCGAAACGATCCGCGAGGCCAGTCAGGACATTGCGGTACTCTTCGGCAACGTGGCGGTGGATCGCGCGAACATCGGCGAGGACGGACGGATACGGAAGTACAATGCCGTCCACGTCTGCGCCGACGGCCGGTACGTGGCGCGGGAAAACGTCCCGGCCGGACTTCCCGAGGGCGTACACCCCAAGACGCTGCATCCGAATTACCGGTTCTTCGACGACGACCGCCATTTCTTCTCGCTCCGGAATCTCGCCGGTGCTTCCGGGAGATCCGTTTACGACTGGACCCAGCCGTTCGAGATCCGTCTGAGTGATGGCAGGACGTTCAGGTTCGGCGTTCAGCTCTGCGAAGATATCTGGTGCCGGGACTACGGCTGGGCGGGAGAGATTCTGGATACGCTGCGCGTATTTCACGACCGCGGGGCACAGGCGCTTTTCAACCTGTCCTCGTCTCCCTGGACGTGGCAGAAGAACGTAAAGCGAAACCGGGTCGTGAGGGATAGTCTGCGCCGTTCTCCAATCCCTGTCTTCTACGTCAACCAGGTGGGGGCACAGAACAACGGCAAGAACATCATCGTCTTCGACGGCGATACGACGGTCTATTCTCCCCTGGGCGAAATCCTGCGCCGCGCGCAGCCCTGGCGGGAGCAGACGGTCCTTTGCCGGAGCGGAGACCCGCCCGCTTCTTCTCAGGACGAGATCGCCGCGATCTACGATGCCATCCTGACCGGACTGCGGCATCTGGACGACGTCCGCGAAAGGGAGAACCGGTTTCTTGTTGGCGTGAGCGGAGGAATCGACTCGAGCGTGGTGGTATCCATGCTCACGCAGGCCGTAGGTCCGGAACGGGTGTTCGCGGTGAATATGCCCACGCGGTTCAATGCGTCCATCACGCAGGAAAACGCGAGGCAGGTCTGCCGGACCCTCGAGGTGGAGTACCTGAGTTGCCCGATCCAGGACCTGTACGAGTTCCTGTCCGACAGGATCAAGGGCGTGAGCTTTTCCACGACGCCGGGCGACTATACCCGGCTCGTTGACGAGAACCTTCAGGCGCGTATCAGGGGAGCGGATATTCTGGCCGGACTGGCCGCCAAATTCGGGCTGGTCTTTACGAACAACGGCAACAAGACCGAAACGGCGCTGGGCTACGCGACGCTTTACGGCGACGTCAACGGCGCCGTGGCCCCGATTGCGGACCTTTACAAGGTGCAGGTGCTGCAGCTGGCGCGGTTCCTCAACGGGCATGTATTCGGAAGGGAGGTCATTCCGGCCAATCTGATCAGCGGTGAGACGGTGCCCAGCGCTGAATTGTCGGAAGCTCAGGACGTGACCCGGGGCCTTGGCGATCCCATCAAGTACGGTTACCACGATGCGATGCTTCGCCAGATCATCGAATACCGGAAGGACCCGGTCGATTTTCTGCACTGGTTCGTGAATGGAATTTTGCTGGAAGAGATCGGGTGGAGCGACCGGGAGAAATTCCGGGAGTGGTTTCCGGACGTGAACACCTGGATCGAAGACCTCGAATGGGTCGCGCGGCAGGTGAGGGTCAACTATTTCAAGCGCGTCCAGGCGCCGCCGATCATTGTACTCAGCAAACGCGCCTTCGGGTTCGACCTGCGCGAAAGCCAGTTGCCGGCTTATGAAACCCGGCGCTACGGGGAATTGAAGGAACTGGCGCTTTCCATGGAGATACCTTAAAGGCGGGGAGAAGGAAGAAGGAAGAAAGAAGAAGGAAGAAAGGGGGAGGAGGGCCCCACGACAATAAGCCGTCAGCTATCAGCCGTCAGCCGAAACCGGTTCGAGATACGGACACGCGGAATCTATCTGCGATGTCAGCGCCATTGCGTGGGCGACCGGCCGGTCGCCCCTAAAAATACAACGATAACGCGCCTTCAGGCAATGTGGGCGTGCAAACGCATCTACATTTCAAGCCATACAGAATACAGCGTCCGACCGTAGCGCAATCAGTATACTGTCCGACCGTAACGCGAACTGGCAGTTCGCGGACTCGGCAATCCGATATGACATCCATACAAACAGCGATATCCGGAATCGAAGCAACCGTGGGCGTGGCCGCCCGGCACCTGGAAACCGGCCGGGAGATTCAACACAATGCCGACGACGTGTTCTTCACCGCCAGCACGCTGAAGGTCCCCGTACTCGTGGAACTCTACCGGCAGGTTGACCGCGGCATCGTCGATCTGAACCGGCGCGTCGAACTCACTGACGGCATGCGCGTGCCCGGATCGGGTATCCTCAAGGAAATGGAAGCGGGACTCAATCCGACCCTTCACGATCTGGCGATGCTGATGATCATCATCAGCGACAATACGGCGACGGACATCCTCTATGATCTGGTTGGCGGCGACAATCTCAACGACTCGATGCGGGAACTCGGACTCCATGGGACCCGCATCCCGATGACGGTCAGGCAACTGCTTTTCAGCGTCGTCGGCCTCGACCCGGAGAATCCCGAACATACCCAGGAACGCTGCGCCGAACGGCTGTTCAACGAGGCATACGTACACGACGCGGCGGGTTATGATCCGGATCGGTCAGACGTTTCGACTCCCGGCGACATGTGCAGACTCCTCGAGCTTCTGTATTCCGGCGAAGTCCTGTCGCCCTCGTCCACGGAGGGGGCGCTGGATATCCTGAAGCGTCAGCAGCTGAGGACAGTGATCCCGTACGCGCTGCCGGTGGGCACCACGGTTGCGCACAAGACGGGGTTCTATCTCGGCGTGCGTGCGGACGTGGGGATTGTCTACTCGCCGACCGGACCCTATACGGTCGCCATCATGGCCAAGAACGTGACGTCCCGGGACCGGATGACCTTCGACCTCAGCCTCGCGGCGCTTGCAAGAGCGGTATACGACACGCTGGTCGAATAACCGGACGAATTGAGGAGGGCCGCGCGTGGGAAAGACCGTTGAAACCAGCCTGGACGCGCTCAGGGATTCCCGGTATCCGGGACGCGGCATCGTCATCGGCCGGACGCCCGACGCCAGGCACTTCGTCCAGGTCTACTGGATCATGGGCAGGAGCGCCGGTAGCCGGAACCGGGTCTTCGTTGCCGAGGAACAGACGGTCAGGACCCGGGCTTTCGACGAGTCGGCGCTGGAGAACCCTTCCCTGGTCGTCTATCGTCCCGTCCGAGTCCTCGGCGCCCGGCACATCGTGTCCAACGGGGACCATACGGACACCATTGTCGACGCGATTCAGGAGGGCGGGACCTTCGAGTCCGCACTGAACACGCGGACCTTCGAACCCGATCCTCCCATCTTCACGCCGCGCATCGCAGGCATCGTGGACCGTGAAGACACCGGGGCCGCCTACAGGATCGCCATTCTCAAAGCCATCGCCGGAAGCGGCGGGTCCGCGTCCAGGCAGTACTTCAGTTACGAGACTGCCGTACCCGGGATCGGCCACTGCATCACGACGTACCGGGACGACGGAGATCCCCCGCCCTCGTTTTCAGGAGAACCGTATGCCGTCGAACTGCACGACGGGATCGAAACGAACCGCGACTTCTACTGGAATCTGCTCGACGAAGCCAACAGGGTATCCTTGCTCGTCAAGTTCATCGACGCGGATTCGGGAAAGACCGACCTGAGAATCGTCAACAAGTACCTTCAAAAGCTGTCTTAAAATTCCCAGCGGTCTTCGCGCGGCTGCAAAAGTGCCGGTCGGCGTTGGTCAAATCCACCCGTATAGACAAATATGGGCGGATTTTCCCGCCTTGACCGCCACTTTTTCGCTCGCGCTCGGGAACTCACCGGTAATTTTAAAACAGCTCCTTCGCGAAAATGCTGAAACACCTCAAACCCGTCTGCCCGGGCATCGCCTGCGCCGCCGTTGCCCTCGTGTTCTGGGACACGGCCTACGTCAAACCGTTCAGGGTCTTCGTGGTACTCATTCACGAAATGTGCCACGCGGCCGCCACACTGATCACGGGAGGCGAAGTCCTTGAGGTCCGCATCAACTGGGACGAATCCGGCCACGCGAAAAGCCGGGGCGGTATCTTTCCGATCATCGCCTCTGCAGGTTACGTGGGGTCCGCTTTTCTGGGCGCTTTTTTCATCTACGTCAGCTCCTGGCCGCTGCTGCAGCGGATTCTGCTTGCCGCGGTCGGCGGCCTCGCCATCGGGATGGCGGTACGTTACACCCCGTTCGGCAGCATCGATTTCCTGTTCGGCCTCGCGAGCGGCTTTGTTCTTGTGGTCTCGGCCGTTCTGTTTCCCAGGGTCGCGCGCTGGGTGGCCACGTGGGTTGGCGTGATGCTCTGCCTCTATTCCCTCTATGACTTCCGCACGGACCTCTGGCAATATGCCGAACGCACCGATGCCGGCATCCTTGCCCGGCACTGGGATGCGCCGGTCCTGGCCTATCCGATCGCCCTGGTCTGGGCGCTGATCTCCATCTACGCAATGTATCGGTCCATGAAGTCCGTCGTGCGGAGGGGCCGGATGCGGGAAGCGCGTGACGTCGCACCGGACGGAACGGCTTCCGCCGGCCAGACATGAACTGAGGACTCCCTGACCTGCGTCGCGCGGAAGTAACCAGCCGGCGAATCGCGAAGGTTCATCCCGTTACTCGAGGTTGTCCGAAATGCATACCAGCCAGGTCCTTTCCGCCCGGGATTTCGAATATCGGCAACGGAGCGGGAACGGTTTTGTACGCGTGCCCTTTGAATCCTTCTGCCCCGATTACCATGAGTCCGACCGCACCGGAGTCGTCTCACCGCTTCTGGAAGACGGCATCCTTTACACCGCACTCGCGATTCTGGGGCTGACCACCGCCTTTTACGATGCCTGGCGCGCCCGGACGGACGACTTCTTCATCTATCCGCAGCACTTCGCCATTCTGGACATTTCGCCGGAGGGGGTCAACTCCGGCAGCGGACGCCTTCGCCTGGACAGGGACCGTCTGGGGTGGCCGTGGGGTAACCTGGACGTGTGGCCGGACTCTCAGTGGGTGCCGTCCGACGGCAGCGTGACCGGCGCGCTGAAGAGCGCGTTCGATCTCCATATCAATCGCCTATTCTGGCCCGAGTCGTTTGTCCCGGGCCCCGGCGAAGACCGGTTGCCCGAATATGCGATGAAGATCATGCGGACCCGCCTCAAATCTGTCTTCTATTATCATCCAGGCGAACCCAATATCGAGATTCGCGGCAATTCGAACCCGAAAAAGGTCGCGGACCAGAGCGTATGGCGGCTTTCCCAACTCGAGGGTCTGTCGGCGGAGCATCTGCCGATGGCGGACGCTGAGGAAGCATCGGGAACAGACCCGTGCCGGGTCGAACGGTATCGCCGGGTAGAGCCGGAGCAGTTTCTGGACGACGTGGGTGTTTGCTTCGAAGGCGGCGGGTAGAGGCGTCCGAACAGAAAAGACGACTTGATTTTCGGGGTGTTCGATGCAAGACGCGCGAGGCTTACATCGGCGACCGCGGGGCGACGGTCGCGACCGTCCCATTCGCGTGGGACTTATCGGCGCCGGGAAATTCGGAACGATGTTTTTGGCCCAGGCCCGCAGGATTCCGGGTCTGCATGTCCTTGGCGTGGCCGACCTGTCCATTGACCGGGCCCGTGAGGCGCTCGCCCGCGCTGAATGGCCCTCTGCCCAATTTGCCGCAACGAGCTTCGACGACGCCCTGAAGACCGGGGGCACACAGGTCACGGACGACGGCGATGCCCTGGTCTGCGCGGATGGTCTCGACGTGGTCGTCGAAGCCACGGGCAATCCGCTGGCCGGCATCCGCTACGCCCTGAAAGCCATCGACGAAGGCCGCCACCTCGTCATGGTCAACGTCGAGGCCGACGTTCTCGCGGGTCCGGTACTGGCACGACGGGCCAGATCCGCCGGCCTTGTCTACTCGCTCGCGTACGGCGACCAGCCCGCCCTGATCTGTGAGCTTGTCGACTGGGCGCGTACCAACGGATTCGACGTCGTCTGCGCGGGAAAGGGCACCAAACACCGGCCCGTCTACCATACATCCACCCCCGATACCGTCTGGGACCACTATGGAATCGATGCGGAAACGGCGGACCGGGGCGGGATGAACCCGCGGATGTTCAATTCCTTCCTGGACGGCACGAAATCGGCCATCGAGATGGCCGCGGTCTCGAATGCCACGGGACTCGAACCTCAGCCGGAGGGGCTGAATTTCCCCCCGTGCGGCATCGACCGGCTGCCGGACGTCTGCCGGCCCCGCGACGAGGGCGGTCAGCTCGCCCACAGGGGAACGGTCGAGGTTGTATCCTGCGTGCATCCGGACGGCGCCGACGTCGATCAGCACCTGCGATGGGGCGTGTATGTCACTATCGAAGGATCGGGAGACTACATCCGGCGCTGCTTCACCGAATACGGGTTGCCCACGGACGACTCCGGCCGGTACACCGCCGTTTACCGCCCCTTTCACCTCGTTGGCATGGAACTGGCCACCAGCGTGATGCGGGCGGGGATTCAGGGCGAAGCGACCGGTTTTCCGCGCACGTTTGCGGCGGACGTCGCGGCTACCGCCAAGCGTGACCTCGAGGCGGGGGAAATCCTCGATGGGGAGGGCGGGTATTGCGTTTACGGGAAACTCATGCCTGCGGCCAGCGCTGTCAGGGACGGAATCCTGCCTGTCGGCCTGGCGCACGCGCTCAGGCTGAAACGCGGGGTTGCCGCCGGGCAGCCGATTCTACGGGCAGACGTGGAACTCGACGAAGACAGCGACGTTCTACGCCTTCGAAAGGAAATGGAAGTACGGTTTTAGGATGGCAAGGCGCGAGACCGTTTTGCGGTTCGATCACTCCCCACTTGAGGGGGAGTCGCAGAAGCCGAGCCGGCCCCTTTACCTGGTCCTGAGCCTGTCGGCGGGCAGGCGAAGGCTGACGCGGTGGGGGGATTTCAACGCCGTGCAATTTGCCAGCCGCGTGAATTGTCACGCACGTACTTTGCGCTGAAGGCTTGGTGAAATTCCGCACAACCAGGAGATGACGCCAATGCATGGATCAGAGGACCTCGGCAACGGGTTTCGCCACCACGGCGTGGCTACCGACATCGCCAACAACCGCGGGCTTGTCGCCACTGTGGACGGGCAGGGCCGCAATGTGGTTCTGCTCTGGCTGTACGACCATCGCGGCTGTTACGGCCTCCTGCTGATCGACGCGGAAACCGGCGCCAGCGAGCAGTTCGCCCTTCCTTTTCCCCCGGGCAACGACTTCAACGCATGCCCGTTCTCGTCCATCCTCTCCAGTGGCAACCTCTTCTGCTCCCACTTTCACAGCCGCTTCCTGGCCTTCGACCCCGCCGCACGGGAGTTTACGTTCTGGCATGAAACCGTGCCGCAGATGGCCATGGCAATGACCGAAGACGACGACGGCCGTATCTGGGCGGCCACCCATCCGGACAGCGGCGTGGTGTCCTACGATCCCGGGACCCGCGCTTTCAGGGACTACGGCCACGTCTACGAACAGAACTGGCGGCAATACCCGCGGTCGATGGCGGCCGACGATGCCGGGTGGATCTACTTCGGCATCGGCAGCACCGCCAGCCAGATCATCTGCCTGGAACCGGACTCCGGCGCGGCCGAACCCATATTATCCGAGGACGAACGCGTCCAGGGGAGCGGTCACGTCTATCGCGATCTCAACGGGAAGGTTTACGGACAAACCGGGGACGGCGCCCGAGGATGGTTCGAACTCTACGAAGGCGCGCGCAGACCGGTCGGGGCGATCCGGGAACAGAACGGGAAGCCGATCGTCACCGGCAGCCAGGGCCTCTTCCACCGGGACTTCCCGGACGGCAAACGCATCGTAACGTGCGATCTGGAAACGCGTACGCTATCGGTTGAAGATCCGGATTCCGGAGAAGTCCGGGAAGTCGCTTTCGATTACACGACCGAAGGCGCCCACGTGATGGGCCTGGCTGCAGCGCCTGACGACACCATCTGTGGGGGCACCACGTTTCCCGCGCGCTTCTTCAGATACAGTCCGGACTCGGACAGCTGGATGAACCGCCCCAACCATGGGCAGTGGAACACGGTTGCCGCGCAGACGGACCGCTTTTTCGCCGGCGGGTACACGGGCGGCTTTCTGCTGGAATGGGACCCCGCGGGCGCCTGGGTCCCCACCGAGAAGGGCAACCCCGGTTCCAATCCGCGATTTCTGACCGAATGCAAACCCGACATCAACCGCCCGCACTCGCTGCTTGCCCATCCCGACGGGAAGACCGTCATTCTGGCCGGCACGCCGGATTACGGCCATACCGGCGGCGGGCTGCTGTTCTGGGACCGCGAGACCGGGTCGCGGGTTCTGCTGGACCACACGGATATTCTACCCGATCACAGCACCATGAGCCTGGTCGCCCTTCCGAACGGCAGCCTCCTGGGCGGCTCCACCACAGATCCCGGTACGGGCGGCGAGCGGAAGGCGGAAGAGGCCGAACTCTACCAGATGGACCTGGAAACCCGGCGGGTCCTCTGGCGTGAGGTCGTTTTCCCCGGCGTGCAATCGTACACGGATCTCTGTCCCGGTCCGGAAGGCCTGGTCTACGGGGTTGCGGACCGGGAGCGCTTCTTCGTGTTCGATCCCGGATCCAGGAAGACTCTGCGCAGCGAACGTACCGAGGAAAGCTACGGTCTGACGGCCAGACAGCAGGGCCCCCGCGCCTTTGTGACAACGCCCTCGGGCAGCGTCTACATGCTCTTCGTGAAGGGAATCGTCCGGGTCGATCCTGTAGACCACAGCCTCGCCATGCTCGCCGCGTCTCCGGTTCCCGTCGGCTTCGGCGGGGACTGGCTGAACGGACGCATCTACTTCGGAAGCGGCTCCCACGTCTACAGCTACGGGGAGTGTGAGTAGGGAAGGAGGGCCAAGTAAGGAACAGCGGCGTAAAATACCGGCGGCGCCCAGTCAGAAGGGCGTCGCCGTGTACTTTGTGTGTGGCAATTTCGTCCCGTTATCCGGGGGTCGGTCGACTACTACATTGGTCTATTCTGGCTCCTGCCACCCTGAAAGCTTGCCAGACATATCAAATTGTACCTGTGCCGCCGTTTCGTTTGGATAATACCAATAATCGAATCCTGGTGGAAATACTCTGCGACGTGGGGGATCGCCAAGGATTGCCTTAACTTGAGCTTTGGTCATGCCCAGCTTTAGCCGCCGCCAGTTTGCCATTTTTTCGTAATTGCCGGGCATTATCTGAATGGAAGGTTCGGATTGGGTTGCACTTAGCAACTTTTCCAGTTTTGCAACTCGAAGTTCAAGCTCGATGATTCGTTTTTCGAGTTTCAAAATACGGTCATCGGCTTGCATTTCCCGCGCCGGCACTGCCACGAATATGAGGATTAGAGTAAGTGTAAGTAGTTTCATAGTCGCTTCTCCTCATTCAATCGATTAATCGGTTCCGCGTGCATTTTGAACAATACGCGGTGGGATTGTTGAACATAATCCGAAATACTTTGAATCGAGTTATGTAACCTGACTCCCTGCTTGTGTTGAGCTTGCCTGCATTGAGCTCGGTCCCTGAGCTTGTCGAAGGGCCGGCGAAGGCTGATGCGGTGGGGGGCATTCGACGCTTGTTGGTTTGCAAGCAGCGTGAATATACATGCGCGTATTCTGCGTTGAAGGTTTAATGTACGGTCCCATACATGCGCTAAACCTTAAGACTACCGAGGGTCGTCATCACGCTGCTTTTTGTGGGAGCGGCGTGGCAATGTCGGCAGGCTTTTTGCATATGGAGTATCGTATGCGGTGAATGCCAGGATTGTGCTGAACGACTGCAATTGAAGGTTGGCTCGCGAGTTTCGTCGAGTAAACGCTTCCTCTTGACAGAGGGACCCGGTACAGGTAACTTTTGTGCAGCGCGAACCCAGTGCTGCAGGATTATCCACGGAGGTAGCGGGTGACGCGCGAATCCATTTGGAGTGTATCGGACCGAGCCCTGTTCAACGTCATCGCATTAGTACATTTCATCTTTCAGATTTCCAGACTTTCCGCCTCTAGGCCAATTGATATACGCGACATTTCGGACATTGGCATTTTTTCTGTTGTCATTTCCTTCTTTACCATGGAGGCACTTGACATGGCAGGTGCGCTAACGGAAACGGTCAGAAAGTGGCAATTCAACAGAGGGCGGAAAAAAGGGCGACGGGAGGCGGAAGAGAGATACGTCAGATGGATAAGAGCGGAAGAATCAAAGGGAACGGTTTTCAAGAGTCCACCTCCATCGGATAGAACGAAGGCGGAATAACGCACATCAGACTGTAACGGAATTAAAATGCATTGACGAAACGAAAGCCAGCATATCAATGATGGCCTCATGGGGCACGATCCCTTGAGGCCATCACCATTTAGACGTCATACTGACAGTGAAAGCAAGGGTGGCATTCGGCAAAATTCGTGCAAAGCTCTATCTCGGATAAGTGAAATATCTGTTCATCTCTTTGATTCGGAATTGTAAACATTGGTCCCGCTCCCGCCTCTTTTCCTGAATTATGTCTTGATCCTGCTTCTCGCTTCCAATCCTGCTTAATCCTGATCGGTTTTGATCCTGCTCCTGGTTCCTAATCCTGCTTAATCCTGGTCGGTTTTGATCCTGCCTATCCTGTCCATCCATGTAAGTTTCGGAGTCTAAAAACAATAGACTTAGAATCTGAACTCCCGATTCCGGATCCGAAATCCCAGAAGCGACGCGCGGCCACTTGGGGAAACCTGGACGAGTGCGGCGAATTCATCGGGATGTTTCCTGATGTCTTCGACGATCCGCTCACGCTGCCGTTCCGGGACGTCGCAGTAAGAGATTCCGAAGTCCACGAATTCCTGCCATACAGACGCCCACGCGACGGCTTCGTCCTCTCCCAGGGCTCCAAAGGGCTTTTCCGCGTGCCCGGTCGCCACCGAATCCGCCATCCACCCGCCCGTCGGCTTCTTTCGCAGCAGGACGTGAACGGGCATATGGCGACGGGCCGATTTGCCGCGGATCAATACGTTTTCCGCCGATAGCTCTTGAGGCTTTTCCCTGGACGCTTGATTGACGGTCCACGTGGAATCCGGCTGCAGGCTCAGCGTGATGTAGACCGTCTCTCCCCTCTTTTTGCGGACTTTTAGCCGCGCTACGTCATAGTCGAGTAAGATACCGGAACCCCGCATCACGTCCCTTAAGTTTGTAACCTTCGCGGAAAGCCATATTCTTCTTCCCGACTCTCCCCGGCCCAGTGGCAACGCCGCCAAAATCCCGACCTGCGCGATCAGCGCGGCTGCGAACCAGACGTATCTTCTAGCCATCTTCCGCGCCCCCCTGTTTGAGATGTCGCTCGAACCGGATCCCTCCCAGAATCACCCCGATTCCGCAAACGATGAAGACGAATGACTTGAGGAGCAGGTGTGTTTCCCATTGAATGAAGTTCTGAAAGACGACCCACGCCAGAAGCAAGAGACCGGTCCAGAAGGAGGTTCTTCGATGGGTTTTGACCGCCGTATAAAGCAAACTCGCCCCGATTACGGCGACAGCCAGATGAGCTGCAAAAGTAAATCCGACGGGCTGCATCGTCAACGTGCCACAAGCAAGCAGGACGCCAGCGACGAGAACCGCTTTCGAGCGGTGTCTCAGATCGTCCCTCGATGGCGGCGTCCGAATTACTGAAACCCAAACGGCTATTGCCGCCACGCTGATCAGACCAAAGGGCACCGTCCACAGCCACCCGGTCGAGTGCAAGGGGCGTTCCATGAGTTCGATGGCCACTTCCCGAAACGACATCATGTAAGCCAGCAGCAGAATCCCGGTCATCCCGACAATTCTCGCAATAACCCCCATGAACTTTGCCGATTCGATCCTGTCCAGCCGGAGGCCCAGGCCGTAGAGCAGCGCGGCGATTACCGAAACTGCCAGAACGGCCGGCCAGGCTGCGCCGCTGTCGAAGCCTGCGCAAACCGGGGTTGCCGCCCCCGCCGCCAGGATGACGCCGGTAAACGCCGAAATGCTGTAACGCTTCAGAAACGGAAGACCCGCGGCGACGATCACGAGAGGATACCAGCAGAATGAGTGCGGGTTCCCCTCGGTATGGCCGACGAACCAGACAAAGCTCGTGATGCACGTCAATAACATGCACGGCCCGCTCATCGTCGTGAACGCGACGGCGCCCGTACCGATCGCCCAGATCCCGAATGCCCCGTACGGGTCGCCGTGCAGATTGAACATCTGCGCGATCAGTACGACATTGGCGCCAAAGACCAGACAGCCCAGCACGACGAGGGCCTCCCCGAGTTTCTTTCGGGTTCCGGATACCTTCCAGAGGTGGAAGCCCGCCACCTCGAATGCAAGCAGCGTACTGAAAAGGAGCGCCATTCTCAGAGGCACGGGGATCTCTTCCCACCTCGACGCCACGAAGCTGATCGCGCCTCCGCCGATCAGGCAGGCTCCGATCAGATACAGGGCCTGCACGACCATGCCGCCGGATTTCCGCGTCTCCTCGTTCAGACCGTAGCGCTGTGATATCGCGGCGGACTGATCGGAATCGACAACGCCTTCGTTCACCCAATCGTCGAGTTCCCGTCGTAGGGTCGTCCGGAAGGCCGGGGACACGCGATCGCTGCCCGAATCTCTTTCACCCATCGCAACCCCTTCTTTCGCAGGTACTTTTCAAGGCATTGTATCGTTGAACCGCAAAAACAAATCGGCGGTATTGAACAAATCCGCCGAAATGGGGGGTGTTTTTTTTCCGGAATGTCAGAACACTGAAACAACCGGCTCAGGCTGTAACCTTGACAACGTCATACAGGAATTCTGGCGCAAAATCCGCTTCATTTTCCCATGTTAGCGTTTGGAAGTCCGGGTGGATGCGAAATGTCCTGAAATAATCCTTGTTCTTCAACGGCGCAAAAACCGGGCCCCATAGTTCGTCCTTCAAACCGACTCCCCCCTCCACACCATCAGCGAAGCGGAGCCAGATTACATATTCGCCTGCATACCGGGCCTCAATGACACAGGGTATCATCTGTTCACTCCAGGGGTCGAATCTTGTTCAATGGGAGTCGCTGTTCCGCGAGTTCCCAATTCTCCAACAGTTCTCTTCTGTGAAGTTCACACCATTCCAGGACGTGGCTCAAGGCCCGTCTGGGGAATTGACCGGTCACAGCGCCCGTCCTAATTTCCACAGTGATTTGGTATTCCCCGTATGCTGCGTGGAAGTGTGGTGGACCGTGTTCGCGATAAAACATACCGATGACGATCCCAAGAAACCGACTGATCTCCGGCATAGTTATATTTTACAGAATGTTACAGAAAAACGCAACGGCATAATCGCTTCCGTTTATTCTTGGTGCGGCAGTGGTGTTCAATGATCCTTTCCTTCGTAGATCCACATCGGCTCTGTGTTACCGGCTCTCGTGAAACCGCATTTTTCGTAGAAATCGATCGCCCTTCCATCCGCGATCAGCACGTGCTGATGGAAGCCTTCGTAGATGGCCTTCAATCTTCTCATCAGTTCCGAACCGATTCCTTTACCCTGATATTCGGGATCCACCAGCAAGTGCGGATAATAGACAACGAGATGCCCGTCCGAGATGGCATTGCCCAGCCCGACGAGGCGGTCGCCATCCCACGCCGTCAAGAGAGAGTGGGAGTTCATCAATGCATCGCGAAGCTCTTTCGGCTTGTTCGCGGACGACCATTCAACGGCCGCATAAAGCCTCAACAGGGTATCGAGCGGAATGTCCCGGGTCTCGCTGTAAGTGATCGAAGCGTTGCGCATAGCCTCTTTCCGCTTTCGCGGTCGACCGATCAGGCTCCTGGTCTCCAACGCATCATTTCGTCCATCTGGTCAACGCGGTCCCGTACGAATCCCGCGATGCCGTCACGCAGGCCCGGGTTGTCCCGGCGGCCCGACATCCAGACGGCGATCCTCAGACGGTCTGCGATCAGGAAGGAGGTCAAAAGGTCCTCGTGGCCGGCATCGAGGAGTCGGACGTTCCTGTATCCGTGAAGAAACGCGGCGCGAAGCGAAGGGAAATCCTCCCGGCTGACCAGTGGGCCGAGTGTAGCGCCCATATCGCCGAGATAGTAGCCCCATCCGCAATCGTCGAAGTCGAGCGCGCGCGCTTCGCCCCTCAGAAATACGTAGTTCATCTGATGAAGGTCACCATGAATGAGACCGAAGACGGACGAAGCTTCTCCCAATCGCTCCATCGCAACTCGCGTGATCGCTTCCGCCCTGTCGACAGTGGTCCGTCCTGCCGAATCCAGCACTGCCTTCGTATCGGCTGTGTTTCCACCGTAGACACCGCCGAGCAGCCCGCCGGCGTCCCAACGGATGCGCGTGAAGCCGGGCGCGGGGACGAAACCCTCTGCGTGACAGTGCAATCCGCCCATAAGGCGACCAACCATTTCCAGATGTCTCCGGGTCAGGTCGTGCTGGCTGCAAAACCGGCCTTTCACCCACCGGAACAGCGCGCAGACTCTCGGTTCAGGGACGCCCGGCGACGACGCGACCGTCAGGAGATTTCCTTCCCGATCCGCGACGGGTTCGGGTACGACGAGGTCCGTATCCCGGGTGATTGCATCCAGCCACTCCAGCTCCGAATGGAAGAGCGACCGGTCTCTGTGCCCCGGCCGGTTGACGCGCAAGACGTACCGGCAGCCCCCAGCCCTCACCAGGAACGTGGCGGTATGCCGGTGTTGTATTGGCTGAAGCTTGAAATCTCCCAGGTCGTAGGACGCGAGTGCCTCGAGCGCGAGCCGCCGAAGGCGGCGCAGCTGCCCTCTGTATGTAAGGTTCTCAAAAGGAATCAAGAATCAGGGTTCTCCGCACGCGTCGTGTGTTTTTTCCGGGCCACCGGAGTCTTTCGCCTTCATCGGATTTGACGTTCGTGTCGACGAAAATTGACGAGGCCGCTGGGGGATTCTGCTCTATTCGCACTTTAAAGAGTCAACCGGATTCGCATTCGCGGCCTTCAGGGCGAGATAACCGGTCGTTAGCATTGCAATGAACAACACGGTACAACTACCCAACACAAAGGGCGCCAGACCGAGATCAATCCGATAGGCGAATCGCTCCAACCAGCTGGAGGAAACAAAAAAGGCAATCGGCCAGGCAACCGCGTTGGCAATGACCACCCACTTCAGGTTTTCTCAGACGAGCAGCACCAGGATAGACACAACAGATGCTCCCGAAACCTTTCTGATGCCGATTTCTCTCGTCCGTTGCTCGGCAGTAAACGAAGCAAGGCCCAGCAGCCCCAGACAGGCGACGAAGATCGCGAGAAACGCTCCAAATGCGAACATCTGTCCATGCCGGATCTCTCTTCGATAAAGTGAATCGATCCGTTCATCGAGGAAGTGATAGCTGAAAGGTCGATCCGGTACAAATCGCTTCCAGGTTGCCTTGAGAAAGCTCATGGTTTCGGTTAGCTCATCCGTTCGAACCTTTAATGACAGAAACCTCAATCTGACAGGGGATACTGTCAGGACGACCGGCTCTGTCCGGTGACGCAAATCCAGATGAAAGTCTTGGATCACACCAATGACTCTTCCTTTCGACGAATGTCCTCTTCCCTTCAATGACTCGCCGACGGGATCTTCCCATCCCAAATTCCCGGCTGTCGTCTCCGAAATGATATAGCTGATCTCAGAGTTTCCGCGCCAGCTATTCGCGTCTTCGTCCGAAAACGATCTGCCGGATACAAGGCTTAAGTCGAAAAAGCGAATGAAGTCCACATCCACATCAAACATTCGAACCTCGATCTCTCTGCCGTCTTCTACCGTCAGAGTCGGAGCATAGCTTCCGCTTCGAAGCCCGCCGGGAATTCCTCGCGAGGCAGTCGCCATTGTGACATTGGGATGTTTGAGAAATTCACGCTTTACGATATCATGTTTTTTCGACAGGTCGCTCTTCTTCGCCATCATCAGTTGTTCATTGTCGAAAATAGGCATAACCAGCACATGATCATCATCGAATCCCAGGTCTTTATTGTTAACGAACTCCAATTGTCGATACACGACGAACGCACAGATTATCAGTAATGTGGCGATCGCAAACTGCGAAACAACGAGCGATTTTCTGCACCAGACGGTGCTCGAGCGGGTCTTCGATATCCCGCGTAGAGCAGCAGCCGGTGGAAATCCCGACATGAAGAATGCGGGATAGCTGCCCGAAAGAATTCCTGCAAAAAGGGCAAATCCAATCAACCACGTCGCCGCCGTCCAATTCTTGATCAGATCCAGTGGCAAACCGCCGCCAACGAACATCGTGAAGTCTGGCAATAACAGCGCTGCAATTGACAGCGCAATCAACGCGGCCAGGCCGGACAGAAATACGGACTCGCCCAGGAATTGTATAATCAGTTGATGACGCCTTGCCCCCATTGCCTTTCGCATCCCGGTTTCTCGAAGGCGATTTGTGGCGCGTGCCGTGGCGAGATTCATAAAATTGATACATGCGATGATCAGAACAAAAGCCCCTATGGTAATCAGTTGATACAGACTTCCTATATCGCCTCTGCCGCCACGGCGGTATCCATAGTCGAGACCGGAATAGAGGTGAATGCGGTTCAGCGGCTGAAGATGATAGAGATTCTCGGTGCCTTCATGTTCGCCCCTGCCCGGACCCAGATGCATGGCGAGCAAATCGGGCAGTTTACGCTCTATTGCCGATGCAGAGAACCCCTCTGAAATCCGTACGTACGTGTGGGCAGGGGTCGTGATTCCGGATTTCTTCCAGACGTCCCAGAGCTGCTGCGTGCGTATGTAATCGGTAGGCGTTGCTGTTATGAAATCAAACTTGAAGTGGGAGTTGGAGGGCATGTCGGCCAGGACCCCGGTGACCCTTAGATCGACACTCCCAAAATACAGGCGTTCTGCCGTAATGATCTTCCCGATCGGATTCTCGGTCCCGAAGTATTTCTGCGCCATTTCCTGCGTGAGTACAACGGATGACGGTTCTGAAAGAACGGATTCAGGGTCACCGTACAGGACTTCGATTCCGAAGAATTCCAGGATGTTCCTGTCCGCGAGACAGAATCTTTGTCTGAATCCCGTATCACCGGAACTCACCCAACTGGAAACAGTCCAGAATCGTGTTGCATCTTCCACTTCTTCGAAATTTTCGCGCAGAGCCGACGCCATTGCGCCTTTCTGACCTGTCGACCATTGAATGCGTCCACTCGGCCACCGTGTCTCTCTCAGAATTCTGTAGACTCGGTCCGAATGCGGACGAAACCGATCATAGCTCAACTCAGATTGCACATAGAGTGCGATCATCAGTGCAGGCGCCATGCCAAGGGCAAATCCCGAAAGGACGACAAGAGTAAAACTCGGGTATCTTCGCAGGTTTCGAATTACAAGGATGAAATGGTTCCTGAACATATCGTCTTGTCGTTTATCATGCAGGCCCGAACAGAATTCAGACCATCATAGCCTTAGACATGCGTTCAAGGAGAGTCTGAAGAGCGCCTCTCTGGCTGACTTCTCTCTTCCCATTTCTCTGGGGTCCCATTCCGCGCCGCTGACGTCGTCCGATCCGTACAATAGCTGCGCCAATTGTACGCCGCGGAATCTGGCGGCCGCGAATAACGCCGCGGCTTCCATCTCAACCGTGATGCATCCTTCCCGCCGGCGTCTTTCGACCTTTGACCGGGTCTCCCGATAAAACGCGTCCGTCGTCCAGGTCTTGCCCTCGATGTACGGATATCCGTTCTCCTTGAGCGAAGCGATAATCGCTTTGACGGCTTCCGGCGTCGGTTCGACCTCACGGCTCGGCGGCAGGTAGTGGTACGAGGTGCCTTCGTCCCTCAGGGCTGACGTTGGAACGACGACCTGGCCGCTTGCGATGGACCTGTCGAGAACCCCCGCGCTTCCGCATACGGTGAATTTGCGGCCGCCCCGAGCGATGATCTCCTCCAGGCATCCCACGGCGAGAGGGGCGCCGACCGCGCCTGGCAGAATCGCCAGCTCCTGCCCGTCGAAAGTTCCCGAATAGACGGGGATCTCACCCATGATACACCTGACAGGACGCAGGGGTCGCAGCGCCAGTTGCTGCTTTTCCTGCTCGATCGTCTGTCGAAAGTAGCAGATGACGCAGTGCTCAGGAACGTCCCGATGCCTGATGGCCTTCGTCGGCTCGATGACGGATTCGCGTTCCTCATCGAACTCCAGAATCGGGTATGTCTTCGGTGTTTTGGTCATCACTCGCCAAGGCGACTCAGAATCGCGTTGGCCACCTGAACTGCCAGGCGTTCGGAACCCTCTTGTGTGAAGTGCACGTTTTCCGGTAGCTGGAGTTCCTTCAGTCGCGGCAGGGCGAATGCGTGCAGGTCGTTGACTGTAATCCCTGGCTCGTTCACAATCTCAATCGCGGCGACATTATATTTCGCCGCGTCTCCCTTCTTCCGACTCCCGGCCCCTGCCGGCACGGGGGTCGTTGTCGCCCAGATCAGCTTCGCTCCCGTCGTCTTCAGCCTCGACACCAGCTTCCCCAGATTCTCTTTATATTGATCGACAGACGTGAAATGTCTGCCCTTTCCCGCGTCGGTGAGTCTACCCTCGCCATCGACGAATTTCAGGTCATGCAGGCCCCAATTGAAGTGGATGACATCCCACCTCCGGGCGCCCAGCCATTCTTCCAAATGCGCCAGCCCGCGGCTCGTCGGACCGCAGTTCCGAGGTGGACGGTGGACGTTCGCCCTGCCGTTGAGGCGTTCTCGAGTCGGAATCGTATATCCCATCGAAATCGAGTCCCCGATCAGGAGTACGTCCGGCAGGTTCGGATCGCGGGTTGTCTCGGCAAATGAAGGGTGGCGTCGGGCAGGTTTCGCAGCTTGCATAGAGCGCTCCCTGGATTGATTCGGATTCAAGATTACGGTTCGTGAGCGTCCGTTATAGAGTCTGATCTTCGGGTCCCTGAATCGAGCAACCGCGTGACGCCCCCAGGTGCCCAGCGCAACCGCACCTTTCGGATTCGATTCGAGCGTCAACCGGTTGACCAGCCTGCCGTCTACGTAGGTGGTAACGGAATGTCCCCGCACAGCCAGAACAAGATCGGTTTCCCGTCCCCGCTCGAGAACCAGGTTGACAACGTCGAGTTTGGTGACGCCGCGTTTGCCGCGCTCGTAGGTGCTGATTGCCAGCGCCTTCCAGCCACCGAGGTAGTCGACCATATATTCCCGGCTATCTTCGGTTATGCCGAAGCGGATCTGCACGTTGGCGCCTCTAACCCGCGTAACCTGTACCTTGAACTCATAGTGTGACCACGTACTGTCTCCCCTCACCAGTCTGGTGGCATTATCCTGGCCACCCGCTCTTGCGATTACCGTGTCTCCCTCCCGGGACCACACCCTTTCGTCGCCAGGCGTCCAGCCTTCCAGACCCTCGCCCTGAAGCATCGACTCCCACGTGATCCTGCCCTTCATGCCGCCTATTCGCGCGCGCCCGTAATCGTCCTCCGAATCGAGCCGGTCAGCCGCGAATGCAGGTGTCGCCAATGAAAAAACCGTTAGAACGAGAATCACGTTGCCGGTCATTCAGCCACCTCCTATTGATGCAGCGTATCCCAGGGGAAATCGGTCCCCCTTATGTAGGGTGACACTCCTGCAGCTTTCACGAACGAGCACATCGTCCTCTGATTCATGAAAGTTCACGGCCAAGATCCGGCGTCCAACATCTGTCTTGCGCTGTTCCCTATTGCAGGTTCAATTCACCTGGCCTCAGATTTACTGTTGAGAATGGACGCGGGACATCGTTTGACCATCCGATCACTCCCCCCTTGAGGGGGAGTCGCAGAAGCCGAGCCGGCCCCTGAGCCTGTCGAAGGCGCTGCCCTGAGCCTGTCGAAGGGGCCGGCGACGGCTGATGCGGTGGGGGGTTGTTCAACAAGCAGGAAAAAGATTGAAGTGTGAATTGACAATGATGAAGTGTGCGTTGAAGTTTTGCCGTAAGAATTCAATTCACAGATCCTCCATCCATTCAAGGACGAACGGTTCGCCATCGAGATATTTCCGGCAGGCGCCTTGCGCAAATCGAGACAGGGTCTGGAAATCCTCATCTGGATCCATAGCACGCCAGGAGAGCAGGCGAATGCAGGACTCGATAAAGAAACTCTCGATTTTTCGCAGATGGTCGTCGGGCAGACTGTGCTGCTGTTCGTACCCGTTGAGAAAAGCCCGGCATAGCGTGGGACTCATCGGATTCACGGCAAAGCACCATCCGATGTCGGCGAGGAAATGCCCGAATCGACACCAGTCGAAATCAATGGGACGGATCTCGCCACGATGCACGATGCAGTTGCCGCACGAGAAATCTCCGTGAAGCAATCCCCGGGACCGCGGAGATCTGTTCATTTCCGCGACATGGTCGATGATTTGGCTGACAGTCCGTCCCAGAACCGCGAAGTCACCGGCGTCGATGCGGCCGTCGTCTGCTGCGGGACCCAGCCGGTTCAGGTCGAGTTGCAGGTCTTCGGGTTCGCCCCCGGGGCGCGTAAAGTCTTCCGGAAATGTCCATTGACTGCTGTGCCGGTGAAGTTTTCCGAGGACTGCTCCCACGTTGTAAAGTGTTTCCGATGGCAGTTCGACAAATGCCTCCTCCCCGTAGTTGTCCCAGACCAATTGGCCGTCGACCCAGCGGAGAAGGGTGACGAGAAAAGACCGATCGCCATCGGGCCGCACGTCGGTGATGAAGTCGCCTGACAGACTGCGGACGGGTTTCTGTATGACCAGATCGGTGTCGCGGTCCAGGGCTTCGAGCCAGAGAAGGTGGGACCGGATTGCTGTTCGATAATCATGGATGTCTCCGTCTCCCCTGGCATAATACACGGTGACGAGCCAACTCCCGGATGCACCGTCCGCACGGAACTTGACCATGTTGTAACCCGAAAAGCCAATATGGCCCAGTTGCCTGCGTTCGGCGATGCGGGCGTCCCCTGTATCGTAGTTCTCCAGGGCTCGATCGGCGGCGTGCAGATATTGGCAGAGATGCTCACTCATCAGAGCTCAACTTCAAGCCTGGTATCAAGAACGACCCGCAACCCTACTGCCTGCGTCCCACCAGGAGCGTGTTGGGCGGGTCCTGCCAGGGACATTCGGCGACAAATCCGGCTTCGCGCATGGCAGCGAGTTCGTCTTCGACCGGGAAGTACGTGTCTTCGGATGCCCATTCGTCGAAGTGCTCGCGGGCGCGCTTTTCGTGGATGCCGCATGAAACGAGGTGGGCCGTCCAGATGCGGTAGCACCGTTCGCGTTCGTCCGGGTCCGCGGTCATCGTCACGTCGGTGGTCACGAACACCCCGCCTGGCCGAAGCGCCCGGAATATATGCTCGTACATGACGAGCTTGCGTTCCATCAGAGGAATGTGGTGCAGGGCCAGGCAGGCGGCCACGGCGTCGCACTCGGGCAGCGGCGCCTCGAAGGTACGTTCGCGGAAACGCACGCGGCTCCCGAAACGCTTCAGCCGAATGCGGGCCCGGTCCAGCATTTCCGGATCGACGTCGATGGCTTCCACGGCGCCCACGCATTCGTGCTCGAGCATCGCCTCGGCCAGGGCCCCCGTTCCGGTGCCCAGATCCAGCGCCAGGGCGGGGCGGCTTGCGGCGATTTCGCCGGCGATCCTGTTCAGTCCTTCCTCGTAGCCCGGGATGAACCGCCGAATCGTCTCGTCGTAGGTATCGATCTCAAGGCGAAGATGACTGCGCACGGAGTGGCTCATAACCGGAAGGCCGCGGGTTCGCATCCCCCTCCGCAACCATTCCGAGCCATTGTATTCATTGACGGTCCCCAGGGCCATGGATGGCGCAATTTTGCGGCCCGGTTGAACCTGCCAACGACCGGCGAACATCGCCGTGTTGAGATCGAGGTGGGCTGCGGGATTGCCGAGCGTGCCAGGTCCCGGCAAGCAGCAACGCGAAGGGTGGCGGCAGCAGTTTTCTCGCAGAGTTGTCATAATGATTTACGTAAGCCGTAAAATTGGTCACGGCGCCGTCGCATGATCCGAAGTTTCAAGGACCGTAGAACCCGGCGTTTCTTCGAGGGCCATCGCGTCGCTGCGTTCCAGGCGTTTACCGATCAGGCTGCTCGCCGTCTCACCTATCTGGACAGCGCGGAATCTCTCACGGACCTTGCGGGCTTGCGGAGCAACCGGCTGGAATCGCTGCGGGGCAGCCGGGTCGGACAGCACAGCATACGGATCAACGCGCAATGGCGAATTTGTTTTCGTTGGGAAAACGACGGGCCATGCGACGTGGAGATCGTGGATTACCACTGAGGAGGTTGAGTCATGAACGCGACGAGCGGGATGAGGCCGGTGCATCCGGGAGAAATATTGCGGGATGAGCTCGAAACACTCGGCCTGTCGGCCAATGCGCTGTCAAAGGCGCTGGATGTGCCGGTCAACCGTATCACGGCGATCCTGAACGGTCAGCGGGGCGTGACGGCCAACACGGCGCTGCGCCTAGGGCGCTATTTCGGGACAACGCCGCAGGTCTGGCTGAATCTGCAGAAGACCTACGAGCTACGCCGGGCCGAGATCGAGGCGGGACGCGAGATCGCCGAGCGTGTCAAGCCCCGGCAAACGGCGGCGTAGACTGAGCCAAGGAACACGCAATGCTCCATGCCCTGAATGTGGAATGCGAGACTGCCGCTGGGGTGTTGCTGTAAGCGTGTTTGCCTCAACATCTCGA
>CAZKDZ010000215.1:0-29245 GCA_964551635.1 uncultured bacterium
TGCTTACCAGATCGTGTAACTGCTCCCGTTCCTCGGGACTCAGACGGACAACGTATTTCTTCGGCATCTCGATGGCTCCTTCCTCTTCAGGGGAGACATCGAACTATAAGCACGCGCTGCTTTAGAAGTCAATAGGTACTACGCTTCTTTTGCAGGCGAGAGCGTCGACTTTGTTCTCTTTCCGGAAGGATACGTTAACGCGTCCGATTCCAAACGAATCAACTCACTGAAAAAGCTCGCGACGGATCTGGATGCGTCGTTGCTGGTTGGCGCCACCGATAATCACGTCGATTCAACCGACCGCAGCTATGAGGTCATGCTTCGCATTGACCCCGATGGATGGCATTCACGAATGTACGTGAAGCATTCTACGGCAGGCGCGGTTGCCTTCGAGAGGTCACATTGGTCCCCGGACTCGATGCTTCCGACCTTCGAGCTGGCCGGGGTACGTGCTGGTGCGACCATCTGTCATGACCGATATTTGGGTCTTTTGCCTCGTTTTCTCGCAAGGCGTGGCGCGCGGATATGGCTTAATCCAAGCTATGACAACGTCGTTGACGCCAAATGGTCATCAATCCTTCGTCTAAGGGCAGTGGAAAATCGCTCATTCTCCCTATGTACGCTGCACGACAGTTTGCAGAAACAGTCCGTAACTCATCCATTTGGGTTTTCGCCGGACGGCAATGAGCTCACAGCGCGGCAAGTCGGGTCCGATAACTCGCAGCCGTTGTCGGATTGTACTGAGTCGGGAAATATCTACGTAGTCGATCTCGATGTCGAACTGCTTGAAGGAGAACTGGATTGGGAACGGGTTCCGAGAGCCAATAACCTGTCGAGACCAAAACCGAAGAGACCCCCGAACCCGAAGGCTAGACAGCGTGTCCGTGTGGGCTTGCTCGACGAACATCCTGCTGTCCGTAGTCGGTCGGGATGGGTTGCCGTGGATGCCTCCGGATGCGATCTGGAAACCGTTCATGGTTCAGTTTACGTGGGTATTGTGCCTGAAGATCAGATACTCGACGCCGCCGTGTGTTTTCGCATAATCGACCGCGCGAAACATGCGGACTGCAAACCGATTATCTGGAATATTTGGGATAGGCTACCTACGGATTCGTCGCGTCTTGCGACGCTCGTGTTGGGTCGGGCAATTGAATGCTGCGCGCCAATCATCATTTCTGACCGAACCCGGATTCATGAACTGGTTGAATTGTCCAACAATTACAAGAATCCCACCCGGAGGGAAATCCAAGCATCCGGGGAAGCCGTCGTGGACCTGGAATATGCAAAGGGTCTGGACAGTGCTTTTATGATGGTGTCGAAGCATCTCGTTGGGACCATGAAACACACGGCATTGGAACGCTACCGAAGTCTTGCATGATCAAGAGCCAATTGCTTCCCTTCAATCCGAAACCACATCTGAAATGACGGCGCCAGGGGCTCGCCAATTAGCCATCGAGGGCAGGATGCCCTCGCTCCACTGAACCATGTAACGCGTGGTCATTGAGCATACCTGCATTGCTTGTGCTGAGCCTGTCGAAGCAAGTTTGTCGAAATGTCGAAATGCCCGCTATTCAAGAGACCTTCGATCCGTCGCCGGCCCTTTGCCCCTTCGACTGGCTTAGGGACCACAGGCTCAGGGATCGGTCTCGGCTTATACGACTCCACCCCAAGCGCGAGCGATAGAACCATCAAACGGGTCGCCGGTAAATGGCAGCCATCTGGTTGCGGCTGAGTATTACCAGGCCGACCCGAGAAACGCGGAAGTTGCAAAGATGCAAGGACATGACTTCGATCTATTGACACGGCGGCTGGAGGCCCTGGACCTGGCAGATATGGAGATGGAGACCGCCGGATTCGTGGACGATTATCCGATCTATTGTATCCGGTCGGGCGGCGATCCGCGCGGCAGGAAACGCGTTCTGCTCTCGGGCGGCGTCCATGGAGACGAACCGGCGGGGCCCGAGGCGGTCCTCGCGTTTCTGAAGAGGAATCCGGCCGACCTGCTCCGGTCCTTTACGTTTCTCGTTCTGCCCTGCGTCAACCCATGGGGATACGTCCACAACAAGAGAGAGAACAGCGCGGGTGACGATATCAACCGCTCATTCTCCGAGTCCGACGTTCCCGAGGGCGAGATCGCCAGGCGGATATTGAACGGAAAGCGCTTCGACCTGTACGTGGATTTCCACGAAGACTGGGAGGCATCAGGTTTCTACATGTACGAGGGCCGGCGCGATGAACAGTGGGTTGGACCGTCAGTCATCCGTGAGGTTGAGAATGTGGGCGCGATCGATCCGGAATCAGAGGACGAAGAGAACGATATCCCCTTCTCCAGGGGCGTTTACATGGTGGCGCCGTCGTGGGGCACCGGCGGGATCGTCCCGTACGTGTATCACCACCATGCCGACCACGTGCTGATATTCGAGACACCGACGGCTTGGCCGATGGCGCAGCGTACGGCCGCGCATCTGGCCGGACTCGATACCGTCCTCGATTGGACGCTCAAGTATTCCGGTCGAAATCGTTGATCTCTACCAATCGCATTCGTTGTTTTTATGACAGAGACGGGCGCAGGCGCGGAAATTACAGTATATTTACTCGTAGGTAGAATGGACCTTGTGATTGCCGTTGGCGGAAGTATGCCGGAGAAGCTGAACAACTGCAGGGAAGCGCATCAGGAACAACCGCTGCGCAATCCTTTTAATCTTGTAATGAATGACTTAAATAGAAAAAGGACGGAACATCGAGAGTTTCCGCCATCTCCAAAAGACGAATAAGACAATGTGCACGTCACCTTGGACCGTGAACCGGCTCTTGCGAGTCCCCCTTCCACAAATATGCGCTTTCCTTCTTCTCTGCGCTCAGGGCAGCCCGATCCAGGCGCAGACCGGATCAATTACCTGCCAGAATTTCGGCGGCAAATACTTCGTATGCACGATGACCGTCTCCGGTTCGACTGCAGAAATCTCAAATGTCTTATGGACAGGGATATGGGGCCAGGTCTTTCCAAAAGGGAACCAATTCAGCGTCACCCCCGGATCTGACGACTGTGGGAAGGTATTCCACATTACGGGGGAGGCTTTTCAGATCGAGGGGGGTACCTATAAGAGTATTGCCACGGCCAGTATAAGCCACCGGTTTACCTGTGGGTCGGATCCGCCGGATGAGGGTTCGGAAAACCCCCCAAATGGGTCGGGTCCGCCGGATGAGGGTTCGGAAAGCCCCCCAAAAACGACACGACCGCGTCCCGTGATTCTGGAAAGGGTATCGGGCGATGGGCAGCAGGGCCCGGCCGGAGCCGACTTGGCCGAACCATTCGTGATAAAGGTCCGTGATCAGAACGGGAACACCCTGGCCGGGGCCGCCGTCACCTTCGAGGCTACCGCCGGCGGCGGCACACTATCTATAGAAAATGCTACTACCGATGCCAATGGCACGGTCGCCACGATGTTGACCCTGGGCGCGCAGCCAGGGACCAACACGGTCGTCGCGACGGTATCTGGCCTCGATCCCGTGACCTTCACCGCTACCGGGTTGGCGATTGCCCGGACTATGGAAAAGGTCTCCGGCGATGAGCAGCAGGGCCCCGCAGGAGCCGACCTGGCCGAACCGTTCGTGATAAAGGTCCGAGATCAGAACGGGAACACCCTGGCCGGGGCCGCCGTCACCTTCGAGGCTACCGCCGGCGGCGGCACACTATCGGCACAGATCGTTGCCACCGATACCAGCGGAATGGTCGCCGTTACGCTGACACTGGGCGCGCAGCCAGGGACCAACACGGTCGTCGCAACGGTATCTGGCCTCGATCCCGTGACCTTCACCGCTACCGGGTTGGCGATTGCCCGGACTATGAAAAAGGCCTCCGGCGATGAGCAGCAGGGCGCGGCAGGGGCCGAACTGGCCGAACCGCTCACGATCAAGGTCAGCGATCAGAACGGCAACCCGCTGGCCGGGGCCACGGTGACGTTTACGATTGCCGCCGGCGGGGGCACGCTATCTGCTCATACCGCAACCACCGATCGGAACGGCAAGGTCGCCACTACACTGACCCTGGGCGCGCAGCCAGGGGCCAACACGGTCGTCGCAACGGTATCTGGCCTGGATCCCGTGACCTTCACCGCCACCGGGTTGGCGATTGCCCGGACTATGGAAAAGGCCTCCGGCGATGAGCAGCAGGGCCCCGTCGGGGCCGGCCTGTCCGAGCCCTTCGCGGTTACGGTCAAAGATCAGAACGGCAACCCCCTGGCCGGGGCCGTCGTCACCTTTGCGGTCGCCACCGGCACCGGCACGCTTTCTGCGCGGACCGCCACCACCGACTCCACCGGCAGGGCAGCCACCACGTTGACCCTGGGCACGCGGCCAGGGGCCAACACGGTCGTCGCAACGGTAACTGACCTGGATCCCGTGACCTTCACCGCCACCGGCAAGACCCATCCCGATTTTAATCGCGACGGAATCGTCGATTTTACCGACTTTGCGCTGTTCGCGGCGTTTTTCGGCCTACGTAGCGGTGAAGAAGGGTATGACCCCTGGTTCGATCTGGACGAAAACGGCATGATCGGGTTCAGCGACTTCCTTATCTTCGCCCGTGCTTTCGGCACGAATCCGTCGTCAGGTTGAAATGGACGCTCAAGAATTCTGTCCGCGATCAGTGCCCTCCTGCAATTGCCCTATAACCGACCCCTCGTTTCACTGGATCTTCTTCGACTGCTTCAATACCCTCCTGGACGACTTCGATGAAACCGGGGACGAATCCGGGTTGAATTCGATTCTGGATCTGCCGGTCCGGGAGGGATACTTCGCCACGAAACGCGATTTCGTGAATGCGTACTCGCGGTGGCGGCAAAAACGTCTGACCGGCGACGACTCGAGGGAGGTGCTGCTGCCGGGCCGTCTGACGGAGGTTCTGGCGGCTTCGGGAAAGACCGGTCGAACGCCCGTTCATCGTCTCGTGAAGGAAATGGTTGACGAATTCAAGTGGTCCTATCCGAAGCAGGTCCGGCCGACGCCCGGGGTGGAGGCGATGCTGGCGGCGTGGCGCGGCAGAGTTCGCATGGGAGTCGTCTCGAATTTCTACCTGCCGGGATGGCCGGAACGGCTGCTGAAGGACCACGGGCTGCGTTGTAATTTCGAGTTCGTCATCGACAGCGCCGAAATCGGATTCAGGAAGCCCGGCGCCGAGATCTATCGTGAGGCACTCGGTCGGGCCGGTCTCAATGACGAACAGGCAGGCGACGTCCTGTTCATCGGAGACAGTCTCCGCAACGACGTCCTGGGGCCACGATCGATGGGCATGAACGCCATATACTTCGATCGTTCACTCGACCGCCCGATGGCGAAACGGGAAGAATGGGCGGACTCGATCACCCGATGGGACGGGTTCCGCCCGCATCGGCAGAAGGATGAATAGCCCCGGCAATCGTCCCGGCGCAAAAATCGAAATCTGACTCCGGCCCCTTGCATCCGACGTGGCTGATCATTATATTCGGGTACCGATGAGCGTCGACGGCATCCAGACCCGGCGGACCCCGGCGTCCACAGACACCGGTCAAGGAAACAGCATGCCCCTGGAAGACTTCCATCCCGTTGTCCGGCAGTGGTTTAATCAGAATTTCAGCGGCCCGTCCGAGATTCAGTCCCTGGCTTGGCCTGAAATCGCGAACCGGCGGAGCGTGCTCCTTTCAGCGCCCACCGGATCCGGTAAAACGTTGGCCGCATTTCTGGCGGTCCTGAACGACCTGTTCGAGCGGCGTCTCAACGGGACCCTGGAGGACCGGACCCAGGTCGTCTACGTGTCGCCGCTCAAGGCGCTCAGCAACGATATCCATCGCAATCTGCAGCTTCCGCTCAAGGGCATCAAGGCGCTTCTGAAACAGAACGGCTGCCCTGATGCAGACGTACGTGCGATGGTCCGAACGGGCGATACGCCTACCGCCGAACGGGCAAAGATGGTCAGGACCCCGCCCCACATCCTGGTCACCACACCCGAATCCCTCTACCTTCTTCTTACCAGCAACGGCGGACGGGAAATGCTGAGCAACGCCGGCACGCTCATTGTGGATGAAATCCACGCGGTTGCCGGCAACAAACGAGGCGCCCACCTGTCCATCTCCATGGAACGGCTGGCGCGGCTGACCCGGAACCCGCTGCACAGGATCGGCATCTCCGCCACCCAGAAGCCAATCGATCGCATGGCGCACTTTCTCACCGGCGGCGCGGAATCCTGCGCGGTCCTGAATATCGGGCACCGGCGCGAACTGGAACTCCGGATCGAACTGCCCGAATCCCCACTCACTGCGGTCATGGCCAATGAGGTCTGGGAAGAGATCCATCAGTCCCTGGAAGATGCCGTAAACGAACACCAGACCACCCTGATCTTCGTACCCACACGCGCGATGACCGAACGCCTGTCGCACCATCTGTCCGAGCGTCTGGGCCCGGAAGTCGTCTCCGCCCACCACGGGAGCATGTCGCGCGAAAAACGCCAGGATGCGGAGACACGGCTGAAAGCGGGCGCGCTCAGGGCGCTGGTGGCCACCGGATCACTGGAACTCGGCATTGACGTGGGCGCCATCGATCTGGTCATTCAGATAGGATCTCCCAAGTCCATTGCCACGCTGCTTCAGCGCGTCGGCAGGTCCGGCCACACGCTCGAGGGAACGCCTAAAGGGAAGGTATACCCGCTCACCAAAGACGAACTGGTCGAAGCGGTGGCGCTGCTGGACAGTGTCCGCCGAGGTGAACTGGACGCCCTTCCCTTTCCGGAGAAACCCCTGGACGTGCTTGCCCAACAGATCGTAGCGGAAGTCTCCTGCGAGGAAGCCACTGCGGACGCGCTCTATGAAGTCTTCCGCAAGTCTTTTATCTACAAAAACTTGAGCATAGAAGAGTTCAACGGCGTCGTCCAGATGCTGGTCGAAGGGTTTACCTTCAGGCGCGGTACCCGTAGATCTTACCTGCACTTCAACCCGGTCACACGCACGTTGAAGGCACGGAAAGGCGCGCGTCTCAACGCGACCGTCTCCGGAGGCACCATTCCGGACCAGTTCGATTACGACGTGCGCCTCGAACCGTCGGGCGTCCAGATCGGATCCGTCCACGAGGATTTCGCCGTCGAGAGCCTGCCCGGAGACATCTTCCAGCTCGGCACAACGTCCTGGCGGATCCTCAAGGTGGAAACCGGCAAGGTGCGCGTTGAAGACGCCGACGGGTTGCCGCCCACGATGCCGTTCTGGATCGGAGAAGCCCCGGGCAGGTCCGCGGAACTTTCAACAGCGGTCTCCCGAGTCCGCGAGGAAGTGTCCGGACGGCTGAACCTGGACGAACTGGATGACGAAGGGGCGGAAGAATGGAAGCGGGACGCCGTGGCCTGGCTAACGGACGACGTCGGCGTCAGCAACGTTGCAGCCGATCAGGTGGTTACTTACCTGGCTGCCACAAAAGCGTCTCTGGATCTCGTGCCCTCCCAGAGTCACGTTGTGCTCGAACGATTCTTCGACGAGGTGGGAGACCAGCACCTTGTCATTCACTCGGTCTTCGGCAACCGGCTGAACCGCGCGTGGGGGCTCGCGTTGCGAAAACGATTCTGCCGCAAGTTCAACTTCGAACTCCAGGCGGCCGCCAACGAGGAGAGCCTTGTGCTTTCCCTGGGTCCAACCCACAGTTTTCCTCTCAAGGAAGTGGTGGATTACCTGAACGACCGCACGGTTCGCGACGTCCTCGTTCAGGCCCTGCTGGATGCGCCGATGTTCCAGGCGCGATGGCGCTGGAACGCCTCCACGGCGCTGGCGGTGCTCAGGCGACGGGGCGGAGAAAGGGTCCCGCCTCAAATTCAGCGTTCCGATGCCGAAGACCTGCTTGCCCTGGTATTTCCCGATCAGCTGGCCTGCCTCGAAAATATCCCGGGCGACCGCGAAGTACCCGATCATCCCCTCGTATATCAGACCATTCACGACTGCCTCCACGAAGCGATGGACGTCGAGGCCCTGGAACGTCTTCTCCTGCGGATCCATTCCGGTAAAATCGAAGTGTCGGCCCGCGACCTGCGCGAACCTTCCCCCTTGTCCGAAGGCATCCTGAATGCCCGCCCGTATGCATTTCTGGATGACGCGCCCCTGGAGGAAAGACGGGTACAGGCCGTCAGAACGCGCCGGCGCCTCGAGCCGGAAGACGCCAGGAAGCTGGGCAAGCTCGAACGGGGCGCAATCGAGGCGGTACAGGCGGAGGCCTGGCCCGCGGTTACGGACGCGGACGAGTTGTACGACGTTCTGGTGATGCATGGTTTCCTGACAAACGCGGAAGTGACGGAAAGCGGCGAAGGGACCTGGGCCCCGCTTCTGGAGTCGCTGGTCGAATCGGGCCAGGCGGCGCCGGTTACACCGAAGGACGGACCGAGACTCTGGATTGCCGTCGAACGGATCCCGCAGTTCGAGGTTCTTTACAAGGATGCGGTCGGGAACATCGAGACGGCGCCTCCGGACTCCATCCGCGAATTCCCTTCGGAGGACCCGGAGCAGATACTCACGGACGTGATCAGAGGCAGAATCGAACTGCTGGGGCCTGCGACCGCGTCCGGAATCGCTGCGGATATGGGCCTTTCCAGGAGCCGGATCGACCAGGCGCTCCTCGCATTGGAAGCCGAAGGATTTGCAATCCGAGGCCATTTCTCGCCGGACCTGCATCCCGATGCGGAAACGGAATGGTGCGAACGGCGACTGCTCGCGCGCATCCACAGATACACGCTCGAAAAGTTGCGGCGGGCGATCAAGCCCATTTCCTCGTCGGATTATGTGCGGTTTCTGCTCCGCTGGCACAGCCTGACGGAAGGGACACGGAAGGAAGGCCCCGAAGCGCTCAATGAAGTTCTGGACCAACTCGATGGCTTCTCCTGTCCGGCCATCGCGTGGGAGAGCGACGTCCTGCCTTCGCGGATCAGGGATTACGACCACATCTGGTTGGATACCTGTTGTCTGTCCGGGAAGACGATGTGGGGCCGTTATCTCCGGACACAGAGCGTCAGAGCGGGAAACACGCCCATCCGCACCACGCCGATCACCCTGGTCAACCGGACCACTTTCGCGGCCTGGCCGTTCCGGCCGCCGGACCCCTGCGCACCGGTCCTGACCCCGTCCGCGCTACGCGTCCTCGAATGCCTGGAAGCAGGCGGCGCGCTGTTTTACCACGACGTTCTTTCCCGGTCGAAAATGCTAAGGAGCGAGATCGAGAGCGCCATTGCCGAACTGGTAGCGGCGGGAATGCTGACGTGCGACAGTTTCGCCGGTTTGCGCGCCCTTCTGATTCCGGAAAAGTTCAAGGTCCGGTCCCGGCGGAATCGAGGGCCGGTCTTTGGCATGGAGCAGGCAGGCCGGTGGTCCCTGATCGAACCCGTAATCGACGATCAGGCCGATATCGAGCAATGCGCCAGAATCCTGCTGAAGCGGTACGGGGTGGTGTTCAGACGGGTACTGGCCAGGGAGAACGGCATTCCTCCCTGGCGCGACCTGGTACGGGTATTGAGGCGGATGGAGGACCGCGGCGAGGTGCGGGGAGGGCGATTCGTGGAACGATGGGGGGAGCAGTATGCGCTCCCGGAAGCGATTACCGTCATCCGGTCGTTGAAGCGGGAGAAGAAACAGGGCGAACTCGTATCAATCAGCGCCTGCGATCCGGTCAACCTCGTCGGGATCGTGACGCCAGGCAAGCGCATACCCGCAACTCCCGGAAATCGGATCCTCTTTCGCGACGGTGAACCCGTTGCCCGGTACGAAGGAAAAACCGTTCATTTCGAGAAGAAACCCGATGCGGAAACGGCCTGGAAACTGGAGAAGAGCCTGATTCGGAAGCACGTTCCGCCCAAGCTCAGGGAATACCTGGGAAGAATCGCCGTTCCATGACAGCCCTATTGATACAGTCGATCTTCAGGCGAAGGCGAGCCATCGACCGGATTTCGATCCTCCGGATCGCGGCCTCGAGCGGTCCGCCATTTCAAATGTGATCCCGAGGGCAGATTGCAAAAGTCCCGATTTCTACGGGCAGAAAAAAATAAATCCCTTATATTAAGAAAAATAACCGTCTCAATTTGCGACTCTTAAGCGAAAATGCGTAACCGTAAGCCACCGACGAATCTCGTTCGCCTGAAGGGCTGTGTACGACCGGCCACGGAGCACGAGGTGCGCGAGCGCGGGGAACGCGGTCGCGGATGGAAACGGCTCATCGAGCAGGGGACGTGCCATACGTGTCACTGGATCGACGGGGGAGAAGCAACGTCGAACGCGAACGGCGCGCTGTTGTTCGAAAACGAGCGGTGTTTCGGGTTCCTCGAGCAATACCCGCGGGGCCTCGGCCACACGATCCTGATCGCCAAACCACACGTTCCGGACATCGCCGGGCTTTCGGATGAGTTCGGATCTGAGTTGATGACGGTCATGCTTCGACTGACCCGCGCGTTGAAAACGGTTACCGGCTGCGACAAAGTCTATCAGGTCACGATGTGTTCCGGACCGCTCTCCCATCTTCACTTTCAATTGATCCCGAGGCTCCCCGGCGATCAGATCGGCGGAGGCGTCTTCTCGAGTACGCGCCAATATCTCGCTTCTGCCGAACCGCTGGCGGGCGCGATCAGGGCGGAACTCGCACGCGCGCCGAACAGGGATGACAGTATAACGCCCGAATAGCCCTTCCGGGTGACGAGAGGGTCCACGGGAAAAGACGGCCGGCGGTCTCCCCCCGTGGCCGGGAAATCCTGGAGTCCGGGCATATCCCGATAAACTTCCATCCACCGTACACAAGCCGTAAACCTGAAAGTCAAACCCAAGGAGTCAGTTTATGTCATCCGCAAGAACGGTAATCGCCCTGCTTCTGTGCTGCGTCACTTCGGCCTTCGCCCAGGGCGCGGGCTCCATAAAGGGACAGATCACCGGCGCAGACGGCGACCCCCTGTTCGGCGCCAACGTCATTGTCCGCGGAACCGCACTATCCGCTCCCATGAACGTGACTTCCGACGAGAACGGCATGTACGTGGCGGGTCATCTTCCGGACGGTGTCTATCAGGTCTCCGCATCCTTTGTCGGATACGAGACCGAGACCCGGAGCAATGTCAGGATATCCGGCGGCCGCGGGATCAACCTCGATTTCGCCCTGGACGTCGAGGTTCTCTACGGAGACCAGATCATCGTTTCCGCGTCCCGCCGGCGCGAGAAGGTCCTGGATGCGCCCGCATCGGTCGCAGTCGTCGGGAACGATGAAATTCAGGCTCAGCCCGGATTGAGCGCCGCGGACTACATCGTCGGGCTAGCGGGCGTGGACAATGCCCAGACCGGCCTGTTCCAGGCCAACACGGTGGCCCGCGGCTTCAACAACGTCTTCTCAGGGACGCTGCTTACCCTGGTGGACAACCGGATCTCACGCGTGCCGTCCCTGCGATTCAACGCGCATCACTTCATACCCGTTACGAACCACGACGTCGACCGCGTCGAGGTCGTTCTGGGACCCGGGTCCGCGCTCTACGGACCGAACAGCGCAAACGGCGTGATGCACATCATTACCCGGTCCCCCTTTGGCTCCGAAGGCACGTCCGTGAGCGTGATGGGCGGCGAACGCGACCTGCGGAAGGTCTCCTTCCGCCACGCCGCCACAACGGACAAAGTAGGCGTCAAACTCTCCGGACAGTACTTTTCGGGAACGGACTGGGAACACGAAGACCCGGAGGAAGTGCGGCTGCGCGGCCGGAATCCCAGGGACTACGACACGAGCCGGATCAGCGGGGAATTGCGGCTCGACGTTCGCCCGACCGAGGACTTCACGGGCATTTTTTCAACGGGCTTCGCCCGGATCAACAGCATTGAAATGACTGGGATCGGCGCGGGCCAGGCCGACGGGTGGTCGAATTACTTCCTGCAGGGCCGCATACTCTTCAAGGACGTATTCGTTCAGGCCTTTCACAACGCCAGCGACGCGGGGGATACCAAGCTTCTCCGGACGAATGACCCCATCGTGGACACGTCAACCTTTACGGTCCTTCAGGCCCAGCACAGCCTGAGCCTGCAGGACCGCAGCCGGATCACCTACGGTGTGGACGGCCTGTTTACGCGCCCGAATACAGGAGGTACCATTACGGGATCCAATGAGACCCGCGACAACATCGACGAATTCGGGGCTTACGTGCAGGGCGAGATCAACCTGAATGAACGGCTCACCGTATTGGGGGCCGCACGGCTGGACGACCACAACCACGTCGACGAGCGCATCTTCTCTCCGCGTGGCGCCGTTGTCTTCAAACCGGACCCTTTGCAAACCTTGCGGCTGACGTACAACAGGGCATTCAGTACGCCATCCACAAGCAACTTCTTTCTGGACCTTCCCCAGGCCAGAGACGCCTTCGGCACGGGTCGCGGCTTTCAGCCGGTCCTGGGATTCAGCCCCAGTTTCGACATCCGCGCGCAGGGCAACGAGAACGGGTTTACATGGAGCCGTGACGCCAGCGGCGTCCCCACTTTCCGGTCGCCGTTCGCCCAGGTGATCGGCCTTTCGCCGTCACAACAGATCAGGATGAACGACGCGAGGTTCAGCAACGTCATGTGGGGAGTCGGTCGAAGCGCGGTTATGGCCGCGGCCCTTCCAGATCTGAAGCAACTTGCGACGGCTCTGTTCACCGGGCAACTCACGGCGGCCGGGGTACCGCCGGAACAGATTCCAGCCATTGCCGCCGCGCAGGTGGAGGCGCTCGCAGCGGGATTTCAGAACATCATACCACAGACTCTTCCCGGCCTCAGGAACACACTGAGGATTCTGAATCCATCGACAGCGGCCTTCGACCCGTTTCCGGACATGGGCGCTTCCACCATCCGGGATATCGAGAAAATCAGGCCCACCATCACCGAGACCGTCGAACTGGGTTACAAGGGTATCTTCGGAAATCGACTCGCCCTGGCGGCCGACGTGTACCGCACCCGCACGCACGACTTTGTGGCGCCGCTGCGCGTGGAAACGCCGAACGTCTTCCTGGATGCGGATGCGCTCTCGGCCTCGCTCTCCGCCGCTATCGCGCAGGCGTTGCAGGATCCGTCCGCGGGGCTTCTTGCCGTAGCGCTCGGCGTCCTCGATATGCCTGAGCAGGGCGGTAACGGTAACAACACACCCGTTGATGAAATCACCCGCCTCTTCGTGGCCGGCACAAACGACAACGGCGCCGCATTTATCCCCTTCGGCACCGTGTCACCCCTTCAGGCTTCCGATCCCCACGCGGTCATGTTGGCCTACCGTAACTTCGGCGACGTGGAATTCTACGGCTTCGACGTCAGCGCTGCATACTACGCGGACGAAATCTGGACCTTCTCGGGCAGTTACTCCCACGTCAACAAAGACCTCTTCAAGAACCTGTCCGGCATCGCGGATATCGCACTCAACGCGCCTCGAAACAAGTTCACGCTGGGCGCAACGGCCAATTTGCAGGATCGCGGGGTCCGGGTTGGCTTCCGTCTCCGCGGACGCAGCGGATTTCCCATGAACTCCGGTGTTTACATTGGCGACGTCAAATCCTCCCTTGTGTTCGATACAAACGTCAGGTACGAACTGCCGTCCCTGATTACAGATGGGACGGTCGCGCTTGTCGTGAACGCTTCCAACATGTTCAATCAGAAACACCGCGAATTCGTGGGAGCGCCCGAGATCGGCCGCCTCCTGTCCGTCGGACTGACAGCGGACTTCTGAGCGATCAGCCGTCGGCTTGAACCGGCAGGCGAAATGACCGGGCGAGATCAACAGAGATATGGTTGTTTCTATGCAGGGGCGACCCATGTGGTCGCCCTTATGCATATGGGGGGATCCTTCGCTTTTGAACAGGATTGACAGGAAAACCGTTGCGTCGTGGGCAATGTACGACTTTGCCAACTCCGCCTTCACCACCCTCGTGGTCACCTTCATCTATTCCACGTACTTTGTAAAATCCCTCGCGCCAGACGAAATCGTCGGTACCACGCTCTGGTCCAGAGGCGTCACCTTTTCCGCCATCGCGGTTGCGCTGGTCTCGCCGCTGGCGGGCGCCCTGGCGGACAGGGCGGGGTTCCGCAAGGGGTTTCTCCTCCTCTCCACAATTGTCGCGGTCGTTGCCACCGCCGGCCTTTACACGGCATTGCCGGGCGAGGTACTGAAGGCGCTGCTCTGGTTCGCCGTGGCGAATTTCGCCTTTGAGATGGGCAACGTCTTCTACAATGCCTTTCTTCCGGACATCGCTCCCAGGGAATACATCGGCCGCATTTCCGGATACGGTTGGGGTTTGGGCTATATCGGCGGCCTGCTTGCAATGGGTATCGCGATGGTTGGCTTTGTCAGCCCGGAAACACCCTGGTTCGACTTCACGAAAGAGGCGGGTGAGAATATCCGCGCAACCAACCTGCTGGTGGCCGCCTGGTTCGCGGTCTTCAGCATCCCGATATTCCTCTGGGTCAGGCAAAGAAAAACCCGCGCCTCACAGATGCGCGGGGTCCTGTCGTCCTCATATCGCCAGATCGTCCGGACGTTTCGGGAAGCCAGCAGGTACAGGGAAATCCTCAAGTTGCTTGTCGCCCGCCTGTTTTACAACGACGGGCTAATCACAATCTTCTCCTTCGGCGGAATCTACGCAGCGGGGACTTTCGGTTTCAGTTTCACCGAAATCATGGTCTTCGGAATCGTCCTGAACGTCGCCGCCGGAATCGGCGCCTTCGCGATGGGTTTCCTGGACGATCTGCTGGGCGGCAAACGCACCATCCAGGTGAGCCTCGTGTTTCTCATCCTGGCGACGCTGATGGCGGTCTTCACCCACAGCACGACCGTCTTCTGGATTTCCGGCATCATGGCCGGTTTCTTCGCGGGTCCCAACCAATCGGCCAGTCGTTCGCTCCTTGGACGGTTTGTACCGCCTGAGAAGGAGAACGAGTTTTTCGGGTTATTCGCCTTTTCGGGCAAAGCCACTGCTTTTCTCGGACCTCTCGTCCTCGGCGAACTCACCCGCGCCTTTCAGTCCCAGCGTGTCGGCATATCGATCGTGGCTGTATTGTTCGTAACCGGAGGCGTGATTCTGAAGTGGGTGGACGAAAGAGAGGGCATCCGCGCCGGCGGACGGAATTCGCTCAACCCGGCAGCACCGCCCACGCGGTCACGTGAGGAGGGAGCATGAACGCGCGTTTGGTCGACACCACCTCGTTTCGGAGCCTGTCTGCCAGCGTATCCAGATCCACCTCTTCCGCCGTTGCCAACCCGAACTCTTCGATGAGCGGTACCATGCTGCGAAATGCTTCCACCACGAACCGGTACCCCGTCCAGTATTCCGGCCCGCCAACCGGCGCCGCGAGATCCATTTCCGGCTCGGGCAGTCCCGCGTCTACAAACGCGCCGTACAGGTTGATCCCCATATCGGTGTGGGCGCCGGATCTTTCGAAAACAGAGATGGCCCATTCGATCAGATCATTCGCAACGGGCGTATCGGGCTGTTTGCGATAGTAGCTGAATTCGGCCTCCTGGAAAGCCACGATTCCGCCGGGTCGCAGCCGGGTTGACAACTCCCTGAGGGCTTCGGAAGGATCGCCCATATACATCAGCACCAGCCTGCCCATCAGCACGTCGAAGTCGCTGCCCACGTCCAGCGTCCGGGCGTCGCCCACCCTGAATTCCACGTTTGAAAAGCCTGCCGCTCGCGCCCGGTCCCGAGCGGTTTCGATGATGGCCGGATTGACGTCCACGCCCACGACGGCCCCGTCGGGACCGACCAGCTCGGCCGCCGTCAGGGAGACGTCGCCGGGACCGCAGCCGACGTCGAGTACACGCATACCGCTTACGACACCCGCTTCATTCAGAAACCGGCGGGTGATGGCGTCGTACAGCTGCGACTGGTGAATCAGCCGCTCCTCTTCTCCCTTGCTGCGCCCCATCGTATATCTTGCGTCGTTGTTATGTTCCTTCATAAGGCTCCTCCAGCGGTGTGCCCTTCGGTTTCTCCACCGGGATTTCGGGTTTCTCCAGGTTGCCCTCGGGCAGTTCGACGTATTCAACTTCCAGCGTCTGCTTGATCCGTTTCTTCAACTCCTTCAGATCGGACCGACCATCCGGCAAATCCTTGATCATTTCTCCATCCGGATAAATCGTCGCGGTGGTCGTCATCCCCATGAACCCCTTCTTCGACGTCCCGCGGACAATCTGAAGACCGTCGGCTGAAACGGCCATCCGGGAGTGTACGACTCGTCCGTCGCCAATAATCCGGAAGATCAACCCCAGCAATCCTGAGGTCGGACGTCCGCTGAGCCCCCTGATTTTATCGCAGACGAACCAGTCACCAAGATCCAGCAGGCGATACGAAGTCATCCGACGAATCGTAATCTTGAGAGTGGGTGTTGACAGCGTATCCCGGTATGAGTAATCATCCGCCTTGTCCTTCCTTTCTTCCCACCAGATGCGGACATTCAACGCCAGTTGCGGCGCCGGCCCTTCGATCACCCTGCGGATCACTCGATCCATTCTGTATTCCACGTCCATATGCTGCTCGTATTCGTGGGCCAGCCTCGCGTACAATGGCATCTCGTCTTCCGTACGTCCGGTCGCCTCCATAAACGCCCGAAACCAGTGTTCCGAGTCGATAAAGAGCGGCGCACCCCCCGGGTCGCGTTCCCAGGCCCGGTGCGCGAGATGGAATATCACTTCCCACTGGAAACGTGCGCCGTTCGTCGTCGCCGTCGGATCGTAATCGCCAGCCTGCCGCATCGCCTCGAGTATTTCCTGGCGGCTGACCACATGGTGTGTCCGACGCGAAGCGCCTGCCTCCTCGCACCTGGGCTGACCGGGCAAAAACAGACAGACGAGGACGGTTGCCAGATTCAGTCCCCGGATGTAACGGCGTTTTGTCATATCGAAGATCTTCAGGCCTGGCGGGCCGAATGGAGACTCGTTCGGGCCATCGAAGCACGCCTTCGATGAGAACGCAGCCTGTCACGAGTTGACCGATTATCGACTTAACCGGAGCCTTCACCGCTACTGATTTTCAATATAAAGGGCGTCTGAAAAGTTGTCAAGGTGTGGCGCCCTTTTCGACCGCCGGCCCTGCCGGGCGTGGCTGACAGGAACCGGCCTCCCGCAAAGCCATTGACAAGACTGCTTCGAAGATGCAATTTGCCGTCCCGCATTTCCTGTGGAATTCGCGAAAACGGCGGCCGTGGGCGCTGCGCGTCAGCTCCCGGATTATTCGTCGTGCGAGCCCTTGTCGATCCGGAAGTAATCCGAATGCTACGATCGCATGTAAGAAATCCGACGTCGTCGAGTCACTTGAAGGGAACGCAACGATGGACCTTGTAAGATATCCCGACAGCCGCGTCGAAGTTCTCGACGAACGTTTCGCAAAGTACAAACTCGGGACCGCGGCCATCGAAATGCTCTGGACCGGCGGCCGGTGGCTGGAAGGCCCGGTGTGGTTTGGGGACGGCCGTTTTCTGCTGTTCAGCGACATTCCCAACAACCGCATCCTCAAGTGGGAAGAAGAGACGGGGGACGTTTCGGTCTACCGCAAGCCATCGAACAACACAAACGGGAATACACGGGATCACGAGGGCCGTCTGCTTTCGTGCGAACACGACGCGCGGCGCGTCACCCGGACGGAATACGACGGTTCGATCACGGTACTGATGGATAGCTACGAGGGACGACCGCTGAATGCGCCGAACGACATTGTGGTCAAATCCGACGGGTCGATCTGGTTCACGGACCCCGGCTACGGCATCCTGATGAACTACGAGGGACACCGGGCCGAATTCGAGAATAACACCAACGTCTACCGTCTGGATCCGGACACCGGTGAAGCGACCGTTGTCGTGGGAGACTTCCAGCGGCCCAATGGCATCTGCTTCAGCCCCGACGAGTCTTTGTTATACGTCGTCGACACCGGGCGGTCGGACGGCCCGCAATACCCCACCCACATCCGCGTTTTCGACGTGGAAGGCGATCGACTCTCCAACGGACGGGTCTTCGTTGATATGGACCCCGCGTCGGCGGACGGGATCCGCACCGACGTGGACGGCAACCTGTGGGCGGGGGCATGCTGGGCCGGGGACGGGTACGACGGCGTACACTGCTTCGCGCCAGACGGCACACTCATCGGCAAGATCCACCTCCCTGCCCCCTGCGCGAACCTCTGCTTCGGCGGCGCCAGGAAGAACAGGCTGTTCATGACCTGCTCCCAGTCGCTGTTCTCCGTCTACGTGGAGACGGTGGGGGCCCAGGTGCCGTGAAGAGGAAGAGTTACCTCGTGGCAGATAGCAGGAAATCAGGGAGGGATTGGAGAAGGGTAATTCAAATCAGACCGGGACCGAAAAAAGCCGTCCAGGATGGAGTTGGACGGCGTTTTATCTTGGAAGAATTTCACACAGAATTCTGCTGCTCACAGCACGTTTTCACTCAATCGTAAATTATACTCCGAATCGAATCAGCCTCTTTCGGCATTCTTGCTCAACTCCACCCGTCGCCGTGAACGGTGATCACCGAAAGAAGCGCACCTCTCATCGGCTCCGGTCGAGATACTTCCGCCCGCCTGTTACTCTTTGGCGGGAGGTCAGTGGCGCTCGCCTTGCGTTTTCAGGTAGTGCGTCGACCGTTTCCGGCGTCGGCTTGGCAACCGGGCGTCCGATTTTGCGCTTCGCTTTATTCCGTTTTGTCGTCATCGCGGTTCCTCGCCTACGTTAGCGTCGATTTGTTAGAAGTCCGATGCCCGTCTGTTAGGGTACCGCGGGCGCCCACAAGAGACGCCCCTACAAACCCGTCTTTCGACAGGAATGGCTAATTGGTGTCGCGGAGAACGGACAAATCTCCGTGTGTTTATTGCTTCGACATTATAATATACGCCTGTTTTATCAAAAAACGACCGGCGAATTCGTCGAATGGGAGAATACGAAGAGACGAATGAATTTTCCGCTATTTCGTAGTTTCGCTGTTTCGTATTCTCGTATTCTCGTATTCTCGTAGTTTCGTATTCTCGTAGTTTCGCCTTTTCGTTCTCTCGTCGTTTCGCACGGCAGCCGCGCCATTTTTAGGTTTATGGTTGATGTCAGCGACGATATAATGTATGATTCCCCGTTGTTGAAGCCTGAGTAAAATGTGACCGCCCCTGGGCAGGGAGAATGACCAATGAAAAAACTCATCCCGCTTATTGCGCTGCTGTTGTCCTGCGGCGAAAGCGAAATTGAAGTCAATCCATTGGTCGGTGAATGGACCTTTGTCAGTTTGAATGATGAAAGGCTGATTGGTTCTGTTGCTCATCACTTTGGCTCGCGTGATCTTGCTGTAAAATCCATCAATGATATGCCGTCGTCAATTGAAGGGTACGTGATTCGATTCAATGCAGATCTCACATATACCGACAGTTACGGTGCATTCGGAACCTGGAGCGCGACACCGACCGTGGCGACATTGAGTGAGGGTTACGATGTATTCAGGATGCCTTACGTAATTGCGGACTCGGAATTGGTGCTCACGCTTGGAAAGGTGGAAATGCTGGCGTTTGTGTATGGGGGTGTCGGTGAAGAAGAGATGTCTGAGATATTTTCGTTTTATTTGGAGACTATGCCCTACATTCACAGGAACGTTATTCAACTGACCCTTCGCCGTCAGGCAAGCGGTGTTCGGGCGATCGGTCCGGCGTAGTCAGCCGTAGAGAACACCTGCTCCCCCCTTCCCGCCCGTATGTACTGTACGGGCATTATCTTTTCTGACAGCCGAAAATTGCGCGTGTCCTTTTTTGTAAAGGCGCAAAAAAAAGGCCGATCGATACTCAGATCCGGCCCTTGTACGTGATGATCTGCAACATTCTTTTCAGCAAGACGTGGTTATCACATCAATACAGTACGAAAACACGCGCTGCGCGATATCCCGGGGAAAGACATCATAGACGCATCTGAGACTAGCGCCGGCGCCTGGGCCGGTTGCCGCCGCCCCTGCGCTTTCCGCCCGCATCGTCTGGGGGAGGCAGCCGGTGCAGCCACACGATACGCCCGCGATTCAGATCGTACGGCGAGGTCTCGATGGTCACGCGGTCGCCCACCAGGACCCGGATATTGAAACGCCGCATCTTGCCCGATGTATATCCCAGAATCTGATGTCCACCCTCCACTTCCACCATATACTGCCCGTCCGGAAGCGTATCCGTGACGCTTCCTTCAAGTGAAACCTTTTCCTCTTTCGCCATGCCACCTCCAGCTTCAGATAAGAAAATCTACTTCGGATTGGGTTGTCAATTTATGTGAATGAACAGCCGGTGTCAAGCTACATCTTCCAAATATGCTACCGCCATTGCGAGGGCTTGCTCCGCAATCCGCGCACGAATCGCACTTCGGTCGCCTCCGAACACAAAGTGTTCACACCGGAGACCGCCAGGCGTCCAGAGCGCGATATATGCCGTACCCAACGGCTTTGGCGATCTCCCGCGAATCGGCCCCGCGATGCCCGTTTCCGCCAGCCCCAGCGTTGAATGACTCATCCTGCCCACGGCTTCCGCCATGGCTGAGGCCACCTCTTCACTCACCGCACCACAGCGCTTCAGAAGGGATTGAGATATCCCCAGCGCCTGGGTCTTGGCTCCGGCACTGTAGGGCACCAGTCCGCGATCGAAAAAGCCGGAACTGCCCGGCACGCTTACGATGCGGGAACTGATCAACCCGCCCGTCGTGGTCTCCGCGACCGAAAGAGTCCATCCCCGACCGGTCATCAATCCGCACAGCCGCACTTCGAGAGATTCAGACAAAGAAACGGGCTCCCGTGTCACATCTCAATTAAACCCGTGCGTGGATGCATGCAGCCACCTGAAACACTCGTTTTCACGCCATTGCACGCTAATACGGCCTTCGCCCGAACGGGTCCGCCGCCCGCAGTTCCGCCTCATCGGTGGGGTTATACGGCGTATCGACCAGCGCGCCGTCGTTCGCCGCGGAATCGCCGCGCGCGTGGAGAAGCTCGATCAACCGGCGTCTCCAGGCGGCAACGCGGGCTTCATCCCCGGCGAGGTTGTTCACTTCGTTCGGATCCACCTGGAGGTCGAACAGATACTCCCTGCCGCCAAGCCGGAACCACATGTATTTAAACCGCCCGTCCGTCAGGCAATGGTGGCGGCGCTGTTCCGCACCGATCTCACCGTGGAAGATCCTGCCCCCGACCGGATCGCCGCCTTCCAGCGCCGGCAACAGCGACACCCCGTCCGCATGCTCGGAGACGCGGCCGCCCGCCGCCGAGACAAACGTTGGCAGGATGTCGACAAGCGACACCGGCTTCTCATATCTGCGGGCGGGATTCGCCCCCTCCCATCCTCTCGGCGGCCGTAAAATCAGCGGTACACGACCGGAGCCTTCAAAAAAGTGGGACTTGAAGAAGAGTCCGAAGTCCCCCATCATATCTCCGTGGTCCGAGGTAAAGACCACCAGCGTATCGTCCCACAGCCCCTTCCAGCGGAGCGCGGCGAAAAAGCGCCCGATCTGATGGTCGATATGGGTAATCTGCCCAAGGTAGTGCCGCCGTGCGCGGGCAATCCTCGCGGGCGACATACGGTCCCAATCATAACGCATCGGCGCCTCCCGCAGTTCAGGCGGGAGGAAATCGTCATCGGGCGCGAGGATGGGCGGCGGGACGTCTTCCGGATCGTACCAGGTATCGTACGGCGCCGGAGGATCGTACTGCGAATGCGGCCGGCTGAAAGACATCCAAAGAAAAAACGGACAGGTGGGATCCCGCCTGTCCAGAAACTCGATACACTCGTTCGCCGTCCACGTGTTCACGTGGTGGGTCTCTGGAACCACCGACCTCCGTGAAAACACATCGTTGTTGCCAATGCTCGTTGCCCGCTCGAGACCCGCGTAAGGTGTTTTCTTCAACCACCGGTGATAATCGTCGCCTTCGCGGTACCGGCCCGACTCGTTGATGATCGTATTGTCGAACCCCAGCCGCGCCCGCTGAGGGCTGAAGTGCGCCTTGCCGATCAGCTGTGTCTGATACCCGAGTCCGCCCAGAATCCCGGGCAGGGTGTCGCTTGTACCAAGCACCCTGCTCGAATTGGTGAAATACCCTGTATTGAAGGGGGACCGGCCGGTCATCATCACCATGCGCGCGGGCACGCATACCGGACATGGCGAATACGCCCGGGGAAAATACACGCCCTCGTTCGCAAGCTGGTCCAGATGGGGCGTTTCGAGAACAGGATGTCCGTCGATCCCGGTGCAGTCGCCCCGCTGCTGGTCCGTTGTGATGAAGACGATATGGGGTCGCTTGACCGAATCGGCCATCGAATGGCACCCTTCCTTCGACGCGGCGGCGTCCTTCACCAGCTGACTACCCGGCCTCCACGACCGGCGGATGCGCAAAGTCGTGGTAGCGCTCCGTGATCCCACCTTCCGTCGCGTCACCCTTGTGCACGTAGAACCTGTAGCGACCGGTGAGAGACTCGCCAGGCGGCAGCACGTGGTTCCCGCGCCTTTTCGGGTCGGCGTAAAAGTGCGAATGGCCGAAGGGATTGGCCGTCATCAGTCCGTAGTTGCGCACGTGCCAGTAGGTGGGATGTCTGAAGCTGTCGGGATGGTCCATGATGGCAACACCCACCCGTTTGCCGTTCACCGGCCCGGTATAATGGCACCAGGCCGCCTGTTTGCCCCAGGTCTCGTCCTCGTTGACGCCCCCGATCGCGTTTTCGATCCTGCCGCCTTCGCCGGACCGCACTTCCATGGATTCGGCAACGCGAATCGAAGCCAGGCCGCCTTCCTTCGTGTCGCCGAAGAGTACGTCGATCTTCGGTGCGGTCAGCGCGAGATCCAGGTCGAAGATCCTTACGTCCGACCCGGTACGGTAGAATGTCCAGGCCGCCCGTTCCTCGCAGATTACGTTCGATCCGTGCTCTCCGCGCCAGGCGTCCGCGCCCTCCCAGTTGCTGACGGATACGATCCGGCCGTAGACCGGTCCGCTCTCGAGGTCGTCGAACCGCTGATGGCGGGTCCACGCGTGGCCCTCGCCTTCGCCCCAGTTGTTCCATCCGTTTACGTGGCCGTGCGATATCCAGACCGACCGGTGGTGATGATGGTCTCCCTCTCCCTCGTCGATCAGAGGACGCGTGATTCCATCTCCGTACGGCCCGATCACCGGATAAAGGTGCGGGCGCACGAGATCCTTGCCGAAGCAATAGTTCGTAAACCCGGCGCCGTCGATCCGTACCTGGATCCGGTCGTCGGCTTCCGACAGGTGGACCCCGCCGCCGGACGCCGCGCACTCACCGACCTCCAATCCGTATTCCACCGTCTGACCCGCCGCCAGATCGCCCACGATCCAGCTCACCCGCGCGCCGTCCTCCTCATTTTTCACCTGGCACGACGTGGCGCCGCCCGGACCGATCAGTCTTCCATGTACTTCTCCGGTCCCAATTCGATCCAGGAGATCGACGATGTCCTGCGACGTGCCCGATTTCATCACGAATGTGGAGACCGGACAGTTGACTCGCCGGTGGGGCCCGGCATTAACCTTAAACTTTAGATCCGCCACTTTTGCCCTCCAGGGATGGAAGAAAGAAGAAGGAAGAAGGAAGAAGGAAAAAGGAAGAAGGAAGAGCACGCAATCTGCTCCCGCTGTACTCAATTTAAAATAGAAAGTCGCCGGTCACAACCTGTCAATTCCAGGCGGGGTTGTATTGGATCTTCCAGGAAGATGAAAGGCGATATGAAGTCACAATTCGGCGATTTTCAGATTCAGCCGATTCGGTCTTCTCACTCCTCACTTCTCTTTTCTCACTCCTCTCTTCTACCATTTCACCGTCTTTAATAATCAATCGTCCATCGATGTCAAGCGGATTCGCTTGACGGAGCGCGGCCGTACAACTATCTTGTTTCCATAACAACGCAGGGGTGCTCGCCCGCCGAGCTGAGAACATACCCTTTGAACCTGATCCGGATTATGCCGGCGCAGGGAGTCGAGGAAACGCACCCCAGCCGCTTTTCGACCAGATCGAGGGCGGCGGCTTTTTTGGATTCTCAGGACTGTCTCAGGTGCCATCGGACCGGATCATTATCGTCGGCGCCGGCATTGTCGGACTCGGCATCGGCTGGCGACTTGCCAGGGCGGGGCTGGACGTCCTGATCTTCGACCGGGACCGTGCGGGCCAGGCCGCCAGCCGGGCATCGGCCGGTATGCTCACGCCCCTTGCCGAGGTACGCCACGAAGAGGAAGCGCTCCTGCGGCTTGGACTGAAGGGGCTGGAGAGATTTCCGGACTTTGTCGCGGAGCTCGAGTCCGACAGCGGATTGTCCGTGGGGTACCGCCCGGACGGCGTCCTTCTGGTGGGTGTGACCCGAGACGATATCGAATACCTCCGCTTCCGATACGACTACCAGCGTGACCTCGGCCTGCCCGTGGAGTGGATGAGCCGCGTTCAGGCGCGCGCGCGGGAACCTCAGCTCTCGCCCCAGGTCGGCGCCGCGGTCTGGTGTCCCGGAGACCACCAGGTGGACAATCGACTGATGGTGAAAGCCCTGCGGGGGGCCTTTCTCAATGCCGGTGGATCCCTCATGGAATCCACACCGGTCGATGCCATCGACATCGTTCAGGAGCGGGTTCACGGTATTGTTGCCGGAGACAAAGCGTACCAGGCGGCAACAGTCATCCTCGCGGCGGGATGCTGGTCGCGGCTCATACCGGGTCTGCCCGGTCCCGCCAGACCGCCGGTCCGCCCCGTCCGCGGCCAGATCCTTCGCCTGAAAATGACGGACGACTGCACCCTCAACACCATCGTATGGTACAACCGGGCCGCGTCGTCGACAGTCGCATACCTGTGTCCAAAGGATGGAGGACATCTGGTGCTGGGGGCGACTTCCGAAGAGATAGGTTTCGACGACGGCCTGACCGCGGGCGGAATATTCGAACTCCTGCGCGCCGCCTGGGAAGTGGTCCCGGGAATCTACGACCTGCCAATCATCGAAACCGCCGCCGGTCTTCGCCCGGGAAGCAGGGACGATGCGCCTATCCTCGGCAAAACCCCCATTGACGGCCTCATTTTGGCCACGGGCCACTACCGCAAGGGGATCCTGCTCACGCCCATCACCGCGTATTCCATTGCGGAACTGGTGCTGACCGGCAACACGCCCGAGGATATCCGACCCTTCGGCATCGGCCGCTTCGCTGCCCGAGTATAAACGCCATGCAGATTACCTTGAACGGAGAAGACAAGAACGTCCGGAGCGGCATCTCCATCCGGGATCTGCTGATCGAGCTCGCCCACGATCCGGACCGCAAGGGCGTCGCTGTTGCGGTCAATGCCGAAATCGTCGTCAGGGCAAAGTGGGATTCAACGCTGTTGGGCACGGGAGACAGGGTGGACATTATCGCCGCGGTTCAAGGTGGATAGCGTTCCTCCCGGGAGGCGTCCGCTTCCGGCGGGCCGTGTTTGCCAACCGTAAATTCAAGAGGGACATATGTCTGATGGTTTGACCATCGCCGGCACGACGTACGGTTCCCGGCTGATCATCGGGACAGCGAGGTATCCCAACATGCAGGTCATGCTGAACGCGATCCGGGCCAGCGGCGCGGAAATCGTTACCGTGGGCATCCGTCGAATCAGCCTGGACGATCCTTCCGGCGAGAGCCTGATCGATCTGATCGACCGGGAAAAATACGAGCTGTTGCCGAATACCGCCGGATGTTTTACCGCCCGGGACGCCGTGCTTACGGCCAGGCTCGCACGCGAAGCACTGGAAACCAACCTGATCAAACTGGAAGTGATCGGAGACGAGGACACCCTCTTCCCCGATGTCGCGGGGCTGCTGGAAGCGACGGACGAACTGATTCGGGACGGCTTTACGGTATTGCCCTACTGCAATGACGATCCCGTTACCTGCAAGAAACTGGAAGACGCCGGCTGCGCCGCGGTGATGCCGCTCGGTGCGCCCATCGGCTCGGGAATGGGCATTCGCAACCCCTACAATCTCCGCATCATCCTCGACACGGTGGGCGTCCCCGTGATCGTCGACGCGGGGGTGGGAACCGCCTCAGACGCCGCTGTGGCGTTGGAACTCGGATGCCACGGCGTGATGCTGAATACGGCAGTTTCGGGCGCCCGCCATCCCGTACTTATGGCCGAAGCCATGGGTCAGGCCGTTCGCGCGGGGCGGCTTGCGTACGAGGCCGGACGCATCCCGAAAAAACTGTACGCCACGGCCTCCACGCCCATGGAGGGCGCGGTCACCCATGAATGAGCCATGGGATGTACTCGGCCCGCCCCCCCTTTATCTGATTGCGGATCGGGCGACGTGTGCGCCGCGCAGCCTGGAAGACGTTCTCGCGGAGGCGCTGGACGCGGGGGTCCGGCTCATACAGTTGCGCGAAAAACATCTCGAAACGGGAGAACTCCGCAATCTTGCGACGCGCCTTCAGAGGCGGGCCTCGAACTACGAAGCGCGTCTGCTCATCAACACGCATGCCGGGCTCGCACGGGATGTCGGCGCCGCGGGCGTCCACCTTCCCTCATCGGGGCCGGCGCCGTGTATAATCAGGCGACAATACGGCAGTCGGATACTCATCGGACGGTCAACCCACAACAGAAAGGAATGTGGAGAGGCCGACGGTGCGGATTTCGTCACGTTCAGCCCCGTTTACAGTCCGAACTCCAAACCCGGATACGGTCCAGGCGCGGGGCCCCGCGCCCTTCGCAGCGTCACAGAATTCTCATCACACCCTGTCTACGCGCTGGGCGGCATCACGCCCCGGCGGGTTGCCGCCTGCAAGAGAAACGGCGCCGCGGGCATTGCCGTAATGTCGGGTATTCTTTCGTCCACGCACGTCAGTTCCGCCGTAGGCGCGTTTCTCGAGGCCTGGGCGTCCGCACCCGGTCCCCGTCATCCGGATTTATCATGAAACAGGCCCTCACCATTGGCGGGTCCGACTCCGGCGGCGGCGCAGGCGTGCAGGCCGACCTCAAGTCTTTTCACGCCAACGGCGTCTACGGCCTCTCGGTCGTCACGGCGGTGACCGCGCAGAACACGATGGAGGTCAGAAAATCGTTCGAACTGCCCGCGGGTCTCATCGAATCGCAGATCGACGCGGTTTTCGATGACTTTGACGTCTCGGCGGTAAAAACCGGAATGCTGTCTTCGCGGCGGATTGTCAACGTCGTCGCGGAAAGGCTCGCCGAACGCGGCGCGCCGAACCTCGTCGTCGATCCGGTGATGATTTCCACCAGCGGCTTCGAACTGCTTGAACCTGGCGCCGTTGCACGCGTCAAAGAGCGTCTCCTGCCCCTGGCCGCGCTCGTTACGCCCAATCTGCGCGAGGCTCAGGAGCTCTCAGGAGTTCCGGTGGACGATCCGGACAGCGTGAAGCAGGCGGCGCGCATCATCTTCGAATCGGGCTGCCCGGCCGTGCTGGTTAAAGGCGGTCATCTTTCCGTTTCAAACGATGCCGTTGACGTGCTGTACGACGCATCCGGCGAAACCGTTTTTTCCAGGCCACGACTTCCGGGCGGGAGCCCGCACGGAACGGGTTGTACCCTGTCGGCCGCGATCACGGCGAACCTCGCCAGGGGCCAGCGCCTTGCATCCGCGGTCGAAAACGCGAAGACATACGTCACCGAAGCCATTCGCCACGGCCTATGCGTCGGCCGCGGAACCGGCCCCGCGCATCACTTCTACTTCCTCGACCGCGAACCATGAAAAAAGTCGGCGCACTCCACGTTCTCACCGACACCGTTCTGCAGTCCCGCCACAGCCATGCCGAACTGGCGCGGATGGCCGTCGCCGGCGGCGCCGACACCGTGCAGTACCGCCAGAAGAGCGGCGATACCCGCGAGATGATCGAGACCGCCCGGGCGATGCGGGATATCTGCGCCCGGTCGGGCGTCCCCCTCATCGTCAACGACAGAGTCGACGTGGCGCTCGCCGCGGACGCCGACGGCGTACACCTCGGCCAGGACGACTTCCCGGTTGCGTTGGCCAGAGACCTCCTTGGGGCCGGGCGGATCATCGGCGTGTCAGCGGGGAATCCGGATGAAGCGAGGCAGGGCATCGCGGACGGCGCGAATTACGTGGGTTTCGGACCGGTCTTTCCAACCGGCTCGAAGAGGGACGCGGGCGAAGCGCAGGGTCTCGACAGGTTGGCCGATTTCGCCCGCGCCGTCCGGGCGCCGGTTATTGCAATCGGCGGCATCGGCCCGGGAAACGCGGCAGGCGTCGTGGGGTCCGGCGCCCACGGCATTGCCGTGATATCCGCCGTCTGCTGTCAGGCCGACCCGGAAGCCGCAACCCGAAATCTGGGCAAGCTTATCCGGAATTCATGAATTCGGGACCCTGACGCCCTCCATCTGCGGCCACCCCACGCCTGTCGTCCTTTTTCCCGTTGACATCCCGAGCAACCGGGTCTATCTTTTCACGCAGCCATTGCCCAGGCACCAGAGGTAGCCAACCTTCAGCGGCACCTGAAAATTGTTCAGTCGATCTTCAGCCCGCATAAACCACTACCTTGGGGCCTCTGGTAATGGCCTTTTTCATGTCGAACTCGACGCGATGGTCCGGTGAGCAGATCTCATGACCGTAAACCGGTCGCCGCCGCCTGACTGTCTGACCGCCACACAGGCGTCCCAGGGACTCTGACCGAAAAACCCGAATCCTTCTCCCTTTCCGTTTACAATCTCTCTGCCAGGCTGCCCGGCCATCGTCAGGCGGATCCCCGTATTCGCCTCGTCCCCGGCCCGCCACGTGGCAGACCATTCACCATCACACGGCGTCCGGCTGACGTCCCTGATGTATCCCAGGCCCGCCGACGTTCCGAATGCGACGTCTTCCCCCGCGGTGGTGCCCCGGGCCTGGCGAACCGTCTCAGTATCCGCCGGGAATTCCATCCTGAAATTCTCACCGTCATCCCCGCTCAGACTTCGGTACATGTAGTCATGCGTGGATCCACCGTTTACACGGAACAGGTCGACGACGTAGGCGTCCGGGCCGGGCGCGTCCACCATCACAAGCGTCCGTTCGTAGACCTCGGCGCATCCCGGATACGCCGCTTCTCCCGAGGCGCAGACCGCCTGCATTCCCGGCGTACGCCCGTAGAACCGCAGGCTGCCCGTGGCGATCTCCTGAGCCTGCCGGGTGCGGACGCCGGTCCTCCATCGGCATCCTGCCATATGCGCACTGCCTCCGCCTGCACGGGTTCGAAAGCAAGCGCGGTCCTGGATTCCGGATTCGGAATCCGAGCCCTCGCGACGGCAATCCAGGCGCCGTCGATCCTC
>CAZKDZ010000216.1:0-8802 GCA_964551635.1 uncultured bacterium
GTAGGGGCGTCCCTTGTGGGCGCCCGCCTTGCATAAAATATAAAAATAGTATCTTTATTATATTGAAAATATATTATTATTGTATATATTCTATCAAATTTCGCTCAATCGAATACCCGATAAAGGCCAAATAGACGGACCCTGTCAATGGAGTTCGAATTCGACGATTTAAAGAGTCAGCGAAATATGGAAAAACACGGCATCGATTTCATTGAAGCCCAACAGATCTGGGATGATCCCGATATCATCGAAATTCCGGCTCGGGTCGTAGATGAACCCAGGTTTCTGGTGGTCGGCATGTTTCGCGGAACCTGCTGGTCGGGCATCGTCACGTATCGCGAGGAGGGGATCCGGATTATTTCCGTTCGCCGGTCCAGAAAGGAGGAGATCGAAATCTATGAAAGCGAAAGAGCTTGAAGAAAAGTTCGACAGCGGAGGAGATATTACCGGGTACCTGGACCTCGATCGGGCGAGAAGACCTGGCCAGGAGCCGAAACGGGTGAACGTGGATTTCCCAATCTGGATGGTTCATTCGCTCGACAGGGAAGCCGGGCGCCTGGGTGTGACGCGGCAGTCGATCATCAAATTCTGGATCGCGGAAAAGCTGAAGGTCGTATCGTCGTGAAATGGAGGGACGAGCCGAGGTGGGCGGTGGACTCGTGGTTTTCGCCGGTGTCCGGGCGCCCACAAGGGACGCCCCTACAAACCACACATTCACGAATTCAAACCTCTGGGATCCGCACCGACGCTACAGTTGTAGGGGCGTCCCTTGTGGGCGCCCGCTTCTCCGGTGTTCCTCTCACAAGTATGAAAACGGGGGCGATTGATCTCGCCCCCGTTTTTCGGTCGTCGCTATGCCCCGCGTCTATACGTGCGGGCCGCGTTCCCTGATAATCCGTAACGCCAGGTCCGGATCGATCTGTACAATCATCTCCGGTTCGATTTTGCAATGGCCCGGCAGGTCGAAGCCCGCCACGGCGCTCCGGGCGTGCCATCCCGACAGCGACGCGTCCATCCCGTCTTCGCCGAACCGCGAACCCGGGCCTCCGAACACGTCGTGGAAGACCGTGCTGTATCCGTCTACGACCTGGGGCGATTTCGAAAAGGAACCGCCGCCGGCGGAATTCACCATCCCGATGCATTTTACGCAATACCACACGTCGTTCAGCGTGCCGAACGGGTCCAGCGCCCAATGCAGCGTCACGACATGGGAAATGCCCGCCTCCCTGCCGGCCTCGAAACCGGCTTCCACGTCCGCGTCGTCATTGGTCACCGCGCCTGTCCCACCCCCGGTGCCGGATGTAAACACCAGCCCGGAAGGCGTGAACGTGGCCATGCAGATCCGCCTTCCCTGAGGCGCGGGACACGCGTCCTCCCTGGATCCCAGATCGATCCCCAGTTCCTCCAGCCGGTCGTACACGTCAAAATCCCGATTCCACGAACTGTGCAGTTCCGCCATTTGCTCTCCTCCGTATGAGTTAGCGTTTCCCAAAATGTCCATTCAAAATAAGGACTGTTTGCGGGATGTCAAGCTCCGATAAAGACACGGCGTCGTGGAATTCTCTTCGCGAGATCGCCGCCGGATACGGTCTCCCTTCGCGTACCCGTTACCAGATGGTGCCGGCGATATACCGCTCGCCGTCGGGCTCGTCGTCGTAATAGTACACGGAAACAACCCTGCCGTCCGGCCGCTGCACCGCACGGGGATAGCCGACGTCGTGGTCTCCGCCGTCGTCCCTGAGGATAACGGGGTCGGACCACGTCGCGCCCTCGTCTTCGCTCACCACCGCCCGCAGCCCGGATGGCGCGTCGCGGTATCCGTATACCAGACACAGGCGCCCGTCGTCCAGCAGCATCATCGCTGGCGGGTTGCCCCCGGTCCCGGTTTCGGCCACCGGCCGGTTGACGTAGCGCCAGTTCGCCGCGTTGTCGTCCGAACAGTACAGGTCGATCCAGTTTCCTTCCCTGCTCCCGCCGCCTCCCCGGCACCGCACAGACACCAGGATGCGTCCTCCGGGAAGCCGGACGCTGGCGGGCATGATGGCGAAACCCTCCGGCTCGGCCCCGATCCAGGACAGGAACTCGAACGTCCTCCCGCCGTCCTCGGTGCGCGCACAGAATACCCGGCCCTCGTGCCCGTCGGATTTGGCCGACGTGAGGAATAACGTGCAGGTGTCCGGTCCATCCGGCAGATAGTCCGTGCGGGCCGCGATGCCCCTCAGCCCGAACATGGGCAGACCGAAGGGTCCGTCCCATGACCGGCAGCGGTCGGTCGACGTATAGAACCAGGACCGGGCGCCGTCTGCAAGTCCCGTCCGCGCGCACATCAGCGCGAAATCCGGGTGGCTGAAGTCGATCCCGTCGGGATGCCCGGGCGGAAGCGCAGCTGCCACTTCAATCTCCAGCGAACGGTTCACATGCTCGTTCGCTGATACCCCCTTGCCTTCCGGAGAGGCGATCGGTATCGGTTCCACCGTCCAGGTCCCGCCTCCGTCGAGGCTGCGGGCCTGCATGGTCTCGAACGGCCGGTCCCGGTCGCGCCGGTGAAACCCCCCGTGCGACTTGTGATACCCCAGCGTGAATCCCACCACGATCTCGTCTCCCCACGACCAGATCCCGTAGTTCGCCGGCCATCCAGCGTACCGTCCCCTTTTCCTGTAGATGACAACGTGTTCCATAATTCACACTCCCATCTTCGGTGATGTGTACGACTCCGGACGGCGCTCGACGCTTCCGACCGGATCGTTTGGCTGGCAAACCACGGGCATACGCCATAACGGGATTTCACAACTCAAGCCCGCGCAAATCCGCCTTGTGCGCCGCATCGGGCGGCATTATTCTATACCGGTCGCGGCATACAGATTTCCACGCGCTTAGCAGCCCGATCCGATTAAACAGAAAGGACTCCTCGATGGATACACTGCAACTCGCGGCGCCCACCAACGCCTTTATCCTGTTCAACGGCAGCGACCTCAGCAACTGGACCGCCCGGGACGGCGGCGACCCCGGATGGACCGTGGAAGGCGGCATCCTCCACGTCGTGCCCCGGACGGGTGACATCATCCACACCGAGCCCCTGACCGACTTCTATCTCCACCTGGAGTTCCGCTGTCCGGACATGCCCGAGGCCACGGGACAGGCCAAGGGCAACAGCGGGGTCTTTTTGCAGGGCCTCTACGAGATTCAGGTCCTGGACTCCTCGCACGTCAACGTCCCCGGCACCGGCGATTGCGGCGCCTTCTACCTCGAGTCCGCCCCGCTCGTAAACGCCTGCAGACCGGCCATGGAATGGCAGACGTACGATATCTGGTTCCGGGCGCCCCGCCAGGACGACGCCGGTGACCTGTCCGAACACGCCCGCGCCACCGTTCTCCAGAACGGCATCGTCATCCAGAACAACGTGCAGATCTCCGGCCCCACGGGGTCCGCCTCGGGTCTGACGGTCGGAACATCCGGGCCGCTGCGCCTGCAGGACCACGGAGACCACGTCGCCTACCGCAATATCTGGGCAGTTCCGCTTCCGACAAAGGGGTCCGATACGTACGAACCGAAATAGCATTCGCGACATGACACGCGCTGTATTGTGACCAACACGACTTGAACCCAAAGACGATCCCATGAATGGCGCCATCGACCTGAGAAGCCTGGATGCCGATCCCGGCCTCCTCAGGTTCGCCCTGAACGGAAGCTGCGTGGACGGCCCGTCCTTCGAGACCTGGAGGCGGGCGCGATCCTTCATCGCATCCGAGATCCATCGGCCTGGCGCCGTGCTGGATATCGGATGCGCGAACGGTTTCCTTCTGCGATGTCTGCAGGAATGGTCCGACCACGCGCTCACGCCGTTCGGTATCGACTCCAGCGCGGGCAGGGCTCGGGATATCGCCAGGTTCTTTCCCTCGCAGGGAGACCATTTCGCACGTCTTCCCGCTGAGCGGTTGGGCGAAATCGACGCTCAGGGTCTTCCCGGAAAGTACGATTTCATCTATTGGGCCGTATGGGACAATTACGCCTTCGACTGTCAGGACCGGGTCGATCTTCTCCAGCGGGCCTACGAAAGCGTGAAGGACGACGGACGGCTGATTCTGGGCTTTTACGACCGCGATCCTGATACGATTGAAAACAAAATTACCCGGATTCAGGACCTTAATCTCGGGCACGCGGTCCGCGTTGTGAATCCCGACGGGCCGCAGGAATTGCTCAGGATATCAAAATAGCAAAGGCGGGGAGAGGGTAAAGATTTCATGCCTTGTAAGGTTTCTCATCGTGCCGGAGGCAAGGAACGACAACATACCGGGCGATGATTTCCTCTTCCGTCTTACCTCTCCCGTCTACCCTTGTTTCATTCATCTCCTGATCACGTCCTCGAATTCCTGGAACATCTCGATGCTGATGCCGTCTGGATCCAGCGCATACATCGCGCGGGCGACCACCACCCCGTCGCGGTCCACGTCCGTGGGCGGATTGATGGAGCCGAAACCCGCCCCTCTAAGTCGCGCGTGCATCGCGTCCACGTCGTCCACTTCGAACGCCACGTGCGACGCGCCCAGAAACCGGTTCTCCTGAGGCCGCGCTTCAACCTCGGGATGAACGTACTGAACGAGTTCCAGTATGAACTCGTTCACGGGATGCCGCAGGATCGCAATCATCAGATGGACCTCGTCGTAGCCCAGAATCCTGTCGTACGAAGGCAGGTCCTTCCGCTCCGATATCCGAACCAGTTCCATTCCGAGCAGGTCCCGGTAGAACGCAACCGAGCGCTCGAGGTCCGATACCGTAAATCCGTGGTGGTGCCCCATTACAATGCCCATGAATCTTTACTCCCTTATTGTCGACGGTCGCGAGGATCGGAACAGTAAACGAAATGGCGGGGTGAGCCGGAACACTAACCAATATAACATCGGTGTCGACAATTTCAAACGACCCTAAGTTACGGGACGAAGAGTACGTGCGCCATTTGCTGCCTACGTTCTTCCGTCGTTTCAGGGAACCCGTGCCCTGCAACGGTCGTATATATGGCATCAGTCGCGGTGACCCGTCGACTGATCGGAATGCTGCGGAATCGGTCTGACAGACGTCAGGCCGTCCGGCGCAGATTCCTGCTCGCCTTTCCGAATCCATTGATGGGCCGGAGCGGCCGCTACGCGTCGATTCCGAAATCCGTCCAGGCAAGGCGCGCGTCCATCATCGGGATGCCGCCGGCCTGGTCCACTATCGTACCGTTTCAAAGGAGATGGTCCATGCGCATCCGAAGCACGCTTTCCCTCGCTGCCCTTTCGCTCTTTCTGATCACCGGGTCCGGTCTCGCGGGTACCGTCGAGGTGCCGGGCGACGGCGATCCCGCTCTTTACGTCGTCAAGGTACACGCCGACTGGTGCGGCGCCTGCACGGCGCTGAATCCCGTCCTGAAAGAGGTCCGGACGTCTCTCGCGGACAAGCCCGTCCTCTTTCTCGAGCTGGACGTGACCGACGCGAAGCGCACCGCCCACTCACGCCTGCTGGCCGCCGCTCTCGGAATCGAGGGACCGTTCAAGGCCAACAACAAGACTGGACTCGTCCTGCTCATCGATGCCGAGAAGAAAGCGGTCGTGGAGACCCTGACGCGCAAGAATCCCGCGGCAGAGATGACGGGCAAAATCAAGGGACACATCTCCGGAAATGGCAAGTCTCACCATTAACAGCCTGCGCCGGGCAGTCCGTTGAAAAGCTCGCTCTGCAGCCGCGCGAAGACCACTGGGAATTTTAAGACAGATTCTAAGGTCGGGTGACAAAAGCATTGCGGAGACGCGGCCTCCGGGGTTTCTTTCTGGTCGCGATATTCAGACGTCAGCCCGTTCCGCGCAACCGGGAAATTCCCGCCCGTCCATAAGGACTCATGCAATGATCATCAAAAACATCACCGCGACCACGGTCAGCATCCCCTATGCCGCCCCGGTGGGACCGTACGTGGGTCGCGGCGCCGGCGGTGGCACACTGGGCGGAACCGGCCTCATCGTCAGGATCGAGTCCGATTCGGGCTTCGTGGGTTGGGGCGAGGGCACCGGCGGCTTCGCAACGGATCCGAACGCGGTCCTGTCCGGCGTCCACGTTTCCGACATTGAAAAGGCAATCGACCTGATGGAGAGTGCGGGCATTCCGAGGGGCCCGATGTCAGGCGTCGAAATGGCGCTCTGGGACCTCCTCGGAAAGCACGCCGGGCTACCCCTCTGCCGCCTTATGGGCGGCATCGTGCGTACGGAAGTCGATTTCACCGCGTGCATGGGCCTGAAGGAACCCGAACAGTCTGCCGCGACCGCCCGTGAGTATATCGACCGGTGGGGATTCCGCGTTATCAAGACGAAAGCCGGCAACGACCCCGCGCAGGATCTGGCCATTGCCGAAGCGGCGCAGAAGGAGATCGGGGACGAAGCCGCATTCCGGCCGGACGCGAACGGCGGGTATCCACCGGAAGAGACGCTGGAGATCATGAAGAAAATGGCGGATCTGGGCGTCATGCACTTCGAAGACCCGTGTCACACCGAACACGTGGAAACGCTCGCGCAGGTGCGGGCCGAGGTTGGCACGCACATCCTCGTGAACGGCGGCGTGGCCCTGCCGGGCAGCATCAGGCCCTTTCTGGAAGCCGGCTGTGCCGACTCCCTCATGCCGGACACCCCGGCCGCCGGGGCGCTGCTTCGCGTGAGGAAGATCGCAGACGCGGCCGAGCCCTGGGGCGTGCCCTGCCTGATGCATTGTTCGCATGACCTGGGCCTTAAGACCGCAGCGATCACCCACATCGCTGCTGCCACGCCCAACTTCTCGGGGCCCAACGACACCTGCTACCACGGGCTGGTCGACGACGTTCTGGCCGAACCGTTAAAGTTCGAAAACGGACAATTGAAAGTTCCCCTCGGGCCCGGCCTCGGCGTGGAAGTCGACGAATCCAGGGTCGAAAAGTACAGGGTCTGAACCGCGTTCGGCCTTGCTCCGGAGTCATACCGGAACAGGGCAAGGCTGAAACCTCTCGCTAACTCATCAAGCCAATCGGGGAAGCCTGGCATGGATTCCGTCCGCGTCGATGACCGCGACTGGTCCGGACTCACGCTGGGCGAACGCATCCGCCAGATCGAGCTCGACGGATACGTCGTCCTGCCCGATCTGCTTGAGCCCGGGCACGTTGCCGAGCTCAAAGCCGAGACCGCCAGGCTGGAGACCCGCCCGGTGGACTACAGCGTCCACCAGCAGGTCTGTCCGAACCTGCAGTTCAACGGCGGTCCAATCACCCACCTCATCGCCCATCCTCCCACCCTCGCCTTTCTGGAGGAACTCTTCGGCGGCGAGACCATCTTCATGTCCTGCACGTACGCCCGCTCCGAGCCCGGCCATCCCGGCATCAGTCTCCATACAGACGGGCAGCCCTACGGTTCACAGATCTTCGGTTACGGCGGCAGCGTACCGTTCATGGTGAGGGTGCTCTATGACCTGGACGACCTCACGAGGGATGTCTCGCCCTTTCGCGTGATCCCGCGCTCTCATCTGTCGATGCACGCGGACGCCAACCCGTACAAACGCTACGAGGACCATCCCGAACAGGTGATGGTCCCCGTTGAATCCGGCGCCGCAGTTCTGATCAACCACAAGGTCTTTCACGGGAACTTCCCGAATACCGGGGCCCACGCCCGTGAGATGATCGCCATCGCCTACCGCCCCGCCTGGGCGGGGCCCATCGACGAAGTACCCGCGTGGGACGAGGCCGACCTCGCCGCCCTGCCCTACAACGTGCGCCCCCTGTTCGCCGATCCCAACACCCGCCACTGGGACTTCCACGGCGGAAACAAACCGGCCGGTATGGCCAGCGAAGCGCCGGGAATCAACCCCAGCCGCTGGGACCGCCGATAGGGGATCGTTCGAAGGTGAACCTCGCGCGTGCTTTACGTCAGCGAATTCCACTCCGCTCCCAGCGCATCGAACTGCCCGTAGAACGCCTCCAGAACCGGGTTCGCGAGGGGACCTTTCGCCGTCAGCGCCAGGTTGTGGCGGGCGTGGTCCGGATTCGTGGTCCCGACGATGGCCGTATCGACAGCCGCCTGCGAAAGCGTAAAACGCAGGGACAGCTCGATGGGATCGTCCGGGGCCCCATCCGGAATCTCGAGTTGCTGCGCCCGCTCCCAATACGCATCGGCGTAACCGTAGGGGGAGGCCGACTTGCCGATCGCACCGTTTGCTATCGGCCGTTTGACAATCACGCCCATCCCCGCCGCCTGCGCCTCCGGCAGCACGTTGGCGCGACCCTTCTGGTCCACCAGGTTGAACGACGTCTGCAGGGTGCTGAATACCCCCATCCGGATGGCCACCAGCGCGTCCTCCCCGTCGCCGCTGTACCCCACGTACCGCGTCTTGCCCGCGTCCTTCGCCCGCATCACCGCGTCAACGGCCTCGCCCGTCCTGAGCACGTCGGCCGAACACGTGTGAAGCTGGACAAGGTCCACGTAGTCCGTCCTCAGCCGCTTCAGCGACCGGTCGATGCTCTCATCGATCACCTCACCCGACCACGGCTCGCCGGTTGCATCTCCGGTCACGTGACCGCACTTGGTTGCCAGAACGTAGTCGTCCCGGCGATCGCCAATGAACCGGCCGATCAGTTCCTCGCTGTTGTGGTAGCACGCCGCCGTGTCGATCAGCGTGATCCCGTCGTCCAATACACGGTTCAGCAGTCGCCCGACCCGTTCAGGGCCCACGTCCTCAAGTCCGATCCTGGCGCCGCCGAACCCCAGGCGGGTCACCTCCATGTCCGTCCTGCCAAGCGTGCGCGTTTCCATTTTGAAA
>CAZKDZ010000217.1:0-7309 GCA_964551635.1 uncultured bacterium
GCTTTTGCAGCCGTGCGAAGACCGCTGGGAATTTTAAGACAGCTTCTTTACCCGATGTATGGAAGAAAGGCCGAAACATGGAGGTGCCTGAATACCTGGATCCCGATGCAGTCGCCGGTTTTCGCAGGAACGGATACGTCATGTCCGACAGCCTCTTCAGCGAAGACGAAATCCGCATCCTGATCGACGCGGTCGAGACGGGCGCGCGGGTGGCAGAGAACACGCGCGCAACTGAAGACGCATCGGGAAGGGCGTCCCGGCTGTCGATCTGGCACGAACTGGGCGACGACATCTGGACCGCGGTTTCCACGTGTCCCCGCATCGTCAACAATATCCGTATCCTGCTGGGTGAAGAGGTCGCCTTCTTCCACGGCAAGGTGATGTTCAAAGACGCCCATGAAGGGGGCGCGTGGGAGTGGCATCAGGACTACGGATACTGGTACAGCCAGGGTTTCGTCTTTCCACGAATGATCAGCGCATTTATCGCCCTGGACGAATGCACGCGGGAAAACGGCTGCCTTCGGGTCCTTCGAGGTTCCCATCGCCTCGGGCGGCTGGACCACGTCAGAGTTGGAACCCAGACGGGCGCGGATCCCGCAAGAATCGCGGAGATCGAACCCCTGTTCGATTGCATCAATTGCGTGATGTCTCCGGGTTCGGTCCTCTTTTTCGACTGCAACCTTCTCCATTCCTCAACGCCCAACACCTCCAGCCGCCATCGACGTTCGTTCATCATCTGCTACAATGCGCTGGGCAACCCCCAACTCGGCGAGAGACAGACGGCCGACCCATACCCCTGTCCCGTGGGATCCGACGACGCCATTTCCAGGTACCGATCCGTATCCGGATGACCTGTTTCAGGGGTCCTCACTACCCGCTCAATACCTCACGATCACGGTCCTGCCCCGTCAACGGCAAATCCACCCACGCGGCGTTTCCGGCATGTGAGACGTGAAAACCCACAATCGCTTCCAGCGTCCGCGCGGCGCCCGATGCCGCGTACGGAAAGGCCGATTCACCATCCAGCCAGTCCACAATCTCACCCACCGCCCTGGCCATTGAGGATTCAGAGTCCGCGGGATCCGTCCAGGCTTCCCCCCGTCCGTCCCTGAACTCGATGATCACGTCCCTGCCGTCAAGCACGGCGGAGCCTTCAGTGCCATGGACGGAGATCAGCGCCGGCAGCGTCCCATAATCCGCTGCGTCTACCGTGCAGATCAGTCCTCCCTCGAGGCGCAGCATGCCCCAGCCGCCCGGGTCGCGGAATTGAACCCCGCGGCAATCCGGCCTTCCCGAGAGGTCAAGTGTTCCCGACACGGCCTCGACGGCCCGCCCCGTCAACATCTGCATGGTATCGATGAAATGCGTACCCACGTTGCCCAGCCGGCCCGAACCCCATTGCATGGACGCGGAAGTCAGTTCGCCCAGTGCGCCGCCGGTGATGAGGTCCCGCAGACGCCGGGCGTTGGTCTGAAACCGTCGGTTGTGGTTCACAACGAGGAGCGTTCCTGCGTCGTCGCACGCCCTCAGCATACGCTCGGCGTCCGAAGCCCGGGTGGCGACGGGTTTTTCACAATAGACGGCGCGCACACCCTGCTTTGCGCATGCAACCGTGACCTCGGCATGAACGGGCGCATAGGTGGCCACGCTTACGATGTCGAGCGACTCCGCGGCCAGCATCTCGCGCCAATCGGCGTACGTCGGCACGCCCGTGCGTGCCTCGAATCGCTCCCTGCGTCCCCTGTCGCGGCTGGACCCCGACGCCAGTACGACCCTGGGATGCCCCGTCAACGCATCGACGTGGGTCCCGTCCAGATCGCTCACCACCTGCCCTATTGCGTCGCCCGACACCTGGTCCGCACCACCGATGAAACCGAGACCCACAATCCCCGCGCGATAGGTTGTTTCTGCCATGAGTTTACCTCTTCCGGCCAAAAAACCGGAGAATCTGACTCTCAGTTTACGTCTCTCTTGCCGTTCTGCGCGGCCGGCTTCCTGTCCTTCGTTTGGGCCCCGTCCGAACGGGTTTTCATTTCCCGTACAACTCCACGGCCCGCCAGAGGTACCAGCTCGCCACGGACCGGTACGGACGCCAGATCTCGCCGTGTTCCAGCAACTCCGCATGGCCCGGCAGGTCATTCAATCCGTAGGTGAGCATGAACCCCTTCCTCACCCCCAGGTCCTTCACCGGGAGCACGTCCCCCCGGCCCAGATCGAATATCAGCATCATCTGCACGGTCCACTCGCCAACTCCCCGGACGCGGATGAACCGCTCGATGATCTCGTCGTCGGGCATCCCGTTCAACCGCCGCCCGGAAGGGACCGCGCCTTCGACGGTCTTTTCGGCAAGGTCTTTAATTGCCGTCACCTTGGCCCTGGACATCCCTGCGCCGCGGAACGCCTCGGCCGGTAATGCCAGTACCTGTTCCGGCTCGGGATGCATGTTTTCCGGAAACAGATCCAGAACGCGGCCGTAGATGGTTCCGGCCGCCTTGCCCGAAAGCTGCTGGTAGATGATCGAACGCATCAACGCGCGAAACGGATGGTACGGCGCCCGCGCTTCCAGGAGGCATGGTCCCGCCCGTTCCATCAGACGTCCCAGCGAGTCGTCCACCCTTGCCAGCGCCGCAACCGCTTCATCGGGATCGTAAGTCAAACCGTTCTCGATATCCACCTCCGGGTAACAACCCGTTCAGTCCGCGGCCTGTCAGCCGGTATCCAATGCAGCCGCCAGAGCCACCGCGCCAAGCAGTCCGGAAGTGCCCTTCAGCCGGGCGGGAAGAATTCTCATATGCGGCCTGTGTACGGGCATCAGAAACCGGTCCGCCTGTTCGCGCAGCGGCTCGAGGAGCGCCCTGCCGGCTTTGGCCACGCTGCCGCCGATCACGATGGCTTCGGGCGCGAACGCATTCATTGCCGCCGCGACCCCCATGCCCAGATACCGGCAGGTCTCACTCACCAGTTCCAGGGCCAGCCCGTCGCCGGTCCGCGCGGCATCGAAGACGGCTTTGGCCGAGACCGGACCTCCCGCAGCCTCGCGGATCCCGGCGCCCCTCAAGGGCTGTTGGCGCACGGCCTCCTCACCGCGTCGCCCAATGGCCGTGCCGGAAGCAAGCGCTTCGAGACACCCCCGATTTCCGCAGTCGCAAAGCGGACCATCCGGAAGCACCGGTACATGTCCGAGTTCACCCGCGTTGCCGTTGGCGCCGCGGTAGATCGCCCCATCGATGATGATTCCCGCGCCGATTCCCGTGCCGATATTGTAATAGACCAGGTGCCGGCAGCCCCGGCCCGCGCCGTACGTCAATTCGCCCAGCGCCCCCGCGTTGGCATCGTTATCCACGATTGCCGGTATACCGAGGTCCCCCTGAATCGTCTCGGGAATGGCCAGATTGTCCCAACCGGCCACGTGTGTGGAATTAACGATCCGCTGGGAGGCGAAATCCACCGGACCGCCGAAACTGATTCCGCACGCAGACACATCTTGGGGGGATGACGCGAGCAGTCGGCGCCCGCGAGTCAGAATTCGCTCGATCATCCACCCGGCGCCGCCGGAGCGATCGGTAGAACCGGTCGTCCGTTGATGGATACGACCGTCGGACGTTCCCAGCGCCAGACTGAAATTGGTGCCGCCGATATCCACCGCGAGGATCATGGGCGCCCCATTCTTAGTCCGCCAGCCCGCGGTCGCGAAGGTAGTCCAGCGACTGCTCGACGCGTCGTTCCACGTCGCTCCGCGTCAGCGTTTCACCCTGGATGCCTTCCAGCTCGAGCGTGTACGGCCCGTTGCGTCCGTGACCGGCGAAGATCTCGAATATGGAGGGAAAATCCACGATCCCCTCGCCGAGCGCGGGGAAATGCCAGGTCTGAAAGGCGCCGCTCGTATCCTTCAGATGCACGGCCGCCACCGCGTGGGACACCTTTCGAAACTGCTCGACCGAATCCACGCCCTCATTGTAATAGTGGACGTTGGCCGTATCGAAATTGATGCGGATGTTGGGATGATTCACGCTCCGCATCGTCTCCAGCGCCACGTCGGCGTTCGTGACCAGATCCGGGTGGGTTTCCATGGCCACGACAATCCCCCGTTCGGCCGCGGCGTCTCCGATATCCTGCAGCCTTCCGTAGACGAAGTCCCGGTCTATGCCTCCCGTCTTTACGCTCGTGAACACCAGACCGACCCCCATCTCCGACACGGTATTCAGCGAGTGCGTGAACCGCTGGACCACGTCGTCCGCGTGCATCTCACAGCGAATGATGAGACTTGAGGCGCGCAGTCCGAAACCGTCCAGTTCACGCTGCGCCGCGTCCCTCTGCTCGGGATCGGGACACGGAATCTCGACGTGGGTCAGTCCGATCCGGGCAAGATGCCCGTACGCGCCGTCCCGATACTGTCTGTAACTGTTCAGATTGCATGCAATCAGATTTGACATGGTTCCTCCTATCCGTACCGAACCCAGCGGATCATCTCCGACAACGTCGCCCGTTTGCCGCGCATCAGGATCCCGACCCTGTAGATCCGGGCTGCGGCCCACATCACCCCGGCGATGGTCGCGATCAGGATCAGAATGGACGCCGCGATTTCGATCCACGGCGGCGTCAGGACGTTCACCCGGACGATCATGATCATTGGCGCAAAAAACGGAATCAGCGACATCACCACAGACGGGGCGGCGCCGGGTTGCCGGGTTATGAACGTCATTGCGAGCAGCGAGAGGATCATGGGTACGATCACGAGGATCTGCAGGTGCTGCGCGTCCTGCTCGGTGTCGCAGATTGCGCCGATAATTGCGTAGAGTGTGGCATACAGGAAATAACCCAGGACAAAGTAGACGCCGAAGTAGACCACCATATCCGTTTCGATCGCGAACGGCAGGTTGGGCCCGAATGCCATCCTCCCGTACGCCGTGGCCAGCAGACCCACGCCGATCCACACCGTGACCTGAACGAGGCTGGCGGCGCCGATACCCAGGATCTTGCCCGCCATCATCTGCAGCGGATCGACCGACGAGAGCATCACCTCAACCATGCGGGTGGACTTCTCTTCCAGGACGCCGCGCATCACCATGATACCATAGATAATGGTAACCATGTAAAGCAGCATGGCAAATGCGAACGAAGTGAAATATTCCCGGGCGAACCCGCTCTTCTTTTCCTTACCCTTGACGATTTTCAGCGTTTGCAACTGCACCCGACGGGTCCATTTTCTCACCGATTCCGGATCCAGTCCCCGCTGCGCGAGCCTGTGGGCGACCACGATTTGGCTCAACGCGTTTCGCAATCGTCCGACCTGTTGGATATCGCTCACGTTTTTCCCGTAGAACCCGGCCTCGCCCTTCTCGAAAACGTCGGAAGGCACGACCAGGTAGGCATCCAGTGTTCCGGCGTTGATCTCGGACGTGAGCTGTCGCCGCGTGGTTTCCAGATCAGTACCGGGCCGAACTTCATGCAGCAGATATTCCGGTCGTCCGTCCTCGAGTCGTTCGTCCAGGCGGGCCTCGAGGGGCTGATACAGGATCCCGGTCCGGTCGACCACCGCAATACGCTTCTGTTTGCCCATGTCTACCCGCGCCAGAAGGACGGGGACGAGGACGCTCGCCACGACGAATACCGGCACCAGGAAAAGGCCGATGAGGAAACTCTTCTTCCGGACGATCTCCACGAATTCCCGTCGGACAATCTTCAATGTCTTATTCATCCTGTTCTTCCCCGGAATCTTCACCGCCAACAGCCGTTAAAAAGATGTCCCTTAATGACGGCTCCGAAACTTCGAACCGTTGAACCTGGGCAGCGGAGAGCGCCTGTCTCAGCAGGTCGCCGGGGTCGGCGCCCGGCTGGAGTTCGACCTCCACGTGATTCCCGTGATTTTCCGAATGCCGAACCAGGGTCGTATTCTCGAGAAAATCGTCCCTCCCCTGGAAAGCAATAAGCAACCGGTTCCTTCTATAAAGGGCCTTCAATTCAGGTACCGTGCCTTCCAGTACCTTCCGACCGCGGTTGATCAGACAGATCCGGTCGCAGAGCGCTTCCGCGTCCTCCATCTGGTGCGTGGAAAAAATGAGAATCTTGCCCTCGCGCGTCATGTCCTGCATGATCTCCTTCAGCACGGCCACGTTGATCGGATCCAGACCGCTGAACGGTTCGTCGAGAATCAGGAGATCGGGATCGTGAATGATGGTCGCGATGAATTGCAGCTTCTGCTGCATCCCCTTGGAAAGCTGGTCCACGCGCCGGTTCGACCATTCCGACAGGCCCATCCGTTCCAGCCATTTTCCCGCGCGGCCCGCCGCTTCCGAGCGGGAGAGCGACTTGATCTCCCCAAGAAAGACCAGCAGGTCCATAACCCGCATTTTGGGATACAGCCCCCGTTCTTCGGGAAGGTAGCCAATACAGTCCCTCGACAGTCCCGTTCCGCCGTTGCCGTAGTCGATGGCGCCCGAATCCGGCCCGTATATTCCCAGGATGGTACGAATCGTCGTGGTCTTGCCCGCGCCGTTGGGACCCAGCAGACCGAAGGTCTCACCCGCGGCGATTTCCAGATCCAACCCGTCAACCGCCGTGACACCATCGAATGTTTTCGTGACCTGCTGGAGCAGAATCCTGTCCATAGGCTTCTCCGCGATTGATCCGAAGGGTAACGTTAAGGGAATTGTCAAGCGACAGGGGGCTGAACGCCCACCTTGAACAGGCTTAATAAGCTGTCTTCAAATTCCCAGCGGTCTTCGCACGGCCACAAAAGCGCCGGCTGGGAACCCACCGGTAGTTTTAAATCAACTTCTAAAATACGTGCGGCGGGAAGGGCGCGCAACAGGACTTTCCCGGCCGTTGGATGAAACACTTGCATCGCCCCTGTGTGGCTGGATCGGCAGCGGGGGACCCTGCAAACATAAAAAGACGCCGACCGCACCGAGTGCGATCGACGTCTTTCGGGAGGGATGTAGCATGGTTGTATCGCTTAGACGCGCACCGGTCAAAGAGGTTTCAATTTTTCATAAACGTCAATCAATCTGTGTATGTGGGCTTAACCCCAATTCGAAAAAAACAGCGACCGGGCGTCGTGATAAGTCCCTCCGAAACGGGGCATAAACGTCGTCCGGAAAGGCATTTTTTCCGTTCACGTCCAGTACCCTGGTGTATCCTGGTAATCCGCCTTCTAATCGCCTTTATAAACTAGTGTTTTGTCCCTAAAATAACTTGACTATTTATTGGGCCTGTCCTATGTTCTCTCTACACGCTTCTCACACCCATCGTGAAAGGAGAGAACCATGGGGCGCGGTCGTCCTCGGAAGCCCATTGTGTTGTCTGACCA
>CAZKDZ010000218.1:0-8206 GCA_964551635.1 uncultured bacterium
CTCATCGCGGTCGTCCACACAATGGCGCTGACTTCACGTGATACGGTTTTCGCTCTTTGCTTTGGCCGACCGCTGAGAACTGATAGCTTATAGCTACTTGTGAATCGCCCGCAGCACCGCGTTCAGTTGTTGCGTCAGGTAAGGCGATACCGTACCGACGCTTCCAACCGAATCCATCAGCGGAAACGTGGGGCCGTGCCATCCTCCGCCGCGATCGCTCACACGTCTTCCGATCGTAACCCCGTCCGGGCCGATGTGGGAACGGAGAAGGTCAAGGCCATCCTCGATCACTTCAACCGGGAGCGGCCGCCCGGTTCTTCCCGACCACTCTACCAGGAAGTACATCCCCCGCAGGATGTCGTACTCGAAAAAACGGGGAAAGAGCGGCTTCAGCCAGGCAGGGTTGACTATGCGGCCGTCTTTCTTCGAGCAGACCAGTCGATGTTCGATCAGATAGCGCGCGCCCTCGTCCAGGAATCTCTGTTCGGCATCCGTATGTTTCCGGTTCGTGAAGTACAGTACGGCTTCCAGCGGAGGCAGCGTGGAAACGACGGAACTCTTCCCCGATCCGCGATAGGCATCCGATGAGCAATTCAGGCCGCCGTCCGGCAACTGGTGTTGCAGGAACCACTCCCGGATCCAGGGGAGTTCGGCATCCACGTCGCAGTCGCACGACGCGAATATCTTGTAAAATACGCCCAATTCACAGTGGCAACAGTCCATTTTCGCCAGGTCGGAATCGGTCTGCGGCGCATCGTCCGGTTCGACAACGAATCTGGGCCAGGCGCCGTGCTTCAACAGGTTCAGTGATTTGATGACCGCGGGATTGGGGATGTGTCCGGACTTCCCCATCTCGTAAAGCGCCGCCATGTGCCACCAGGGACCGCTCCACTTCTTCCGGCTCTGCCGGTCTGGAACGTGAAAGATGTCGTCGGACTCGAGAACTTCCAACGTCTGGTCGAATGCATCCCGCATCATGGCTCCTGTCCCACGATCCGGTCCTTGAATCCGGCGATCGATTCTATAGCCTGTCTTTGGGCAGGGTCGCGACGGCGATATGCATCCCCTCGCCGTTGTCTCCGCCCTCAAACCGATTGAAGTTTGTCTTCAGATTACATCCCGAGTAATACAGCAGCAACCTGTCTCCCGCATCCACCACGCAAGGCGTCGACACCGTCTTCCAGTCGAACCTTTCCAGGTCCCGAGAAGCCGCAAACGCCGGGGTCTGGTGATTGAGCGTCCAGTTGACACCGTCTTCCGATGTATCGCAGAAGATCTCGTGGTAGACCATATTCATCGGACCGTCTTTTTCCTTCAGGTGGCCGATATGCCACATGAACCAGGTTCCGTTGATTCTGTGGACCTCCGGGTAAACGCAGGACCTGGTGTTACCCGTGGCCTGAACGACCGCCGGTTCACGCCGGGACCAGTCGATTCCATCTTCCGACGTGTATTCATACACATAGCCGTAGGCCGTTTCCCACGAGTCATCGGGGTTGGGACTGGCATTGAGCCACATGCGGTATCGGCCGCCTTCCTTATGCACGCACGGCGCCCTGCATTCATGGATCAGGGGTTCCTGCCGGAATTCCCAGTGTAGTCCGTCGCGGCTGGTCGCATACCCCATGGCCGAACCGATGTTCTTCGCCAGGATCCCGTCGTCCCGGTACTCCACGTGGGTTGTGCTCCCGTACCACATCTTGTAGACCTGCTCGTCCTCGTCGAACAACACCCAGGGGGTATGTAGACTCTGGCCCCATGAAAGCCGGTCGGCCGTCAGAATCGGATTGTCCGGGTGCAGGGTCCATGCAAGGCCGTCGTCCGATTCCGCGTATCCGATACACGTTCTGTACAACGTGGGCCGCACGGCCGAACCGGAAAACCACATTCGATACTTGCCCTTTGCGTAAATGACACGCGGGCAGTAGATGTTGCATTTCATCCAGGGCTGGGGCGGCGGTGAATTGCTGAAGATGGGCGTGTCCGGCCGTTCCCACGGTTGTGATTGTAATGGCGACGTCATCATTCCTCCTCGGTTTCAACTAACCGTCTGTAACACCCACGCGTCCGGCGACACCGGCGGGACCGCGCCTGCCCGGTATCACCTCTACGGGAGTGGGAATCAGCCACTCGCCTCCGGCCTTTGTCGCCCCCCTGACGCGGCCATCGCGGGCAAGCTTTCGAACTCTGCGTTCCGAGACGCCCAGCCGAACAGCAGCCTGCCGGACCGTGACATTGGCGACGTCGGTAGCGGGATCCTCGGACGTCAACTCGAACTCCACGGGGCTCGGTTGTTTGAGCGCGCTGATCTCGTGGATCAGAAACCCGATCACCTCTCCGTCGTCGTTCAGCCGTTTTAAAACGCGCTCGTCGCCGGTTGGTGTAAAGTAACCCTCCCTTAACGCCCACAAGATCTCAAGCATGTCCCCCTCGACGTCGTACCAGACAGACACCGTCTTGTTATCCATCTTTACTCTCCTTTGATTTTTCGGGCGAGATAGGCGGTGAGGATGAAAGAGTAGCTCGTCGCCCTCTTTACCACCAGGCAGAGATAGCGGTTCCTGCCCCGCAGATCAGGATAGAGCCGGTAGTAGAGGTGTACCGTCCGGCTGGATCCGGAAGGCCTTACCGCATCTGGTCTGGCAAGGGTTTCGTCGAACCGGTGCATATGGAAGGCCATTTCGGGGTGCCTTCGCAGGAGATGCCGGAGCCGCTCGTCGGTAAGCCGAACCTCGTTTCCACGCTCATCGGAGAAACGTCGCACACCAGTCTCCCGCCATCAGATACCGTACCGTAAACTATACCGAAATACGGCATAGTGCAAAAATAAACTGTTTTGAATCTGATGTCCAGCCAGTTCAAAACGGAATGAAATCGAAGTGCAACCCTTCTGTTCACTTCTCGGGTTTGGCAAAGCAATACAGTTGCCCGTCGCTGGCGCCCACGCAGAACCCGTCTTCGGTCAGGCAGGGCGCGGCCGCGATCGGGGCGCCCAGGTCCGTACGGCTGATGCATGCGCCGGTCCGCGCGTTCAGGACGTACAGGCAACCGTCCATGCCGCAGATGAGCAGACATTCCTTATAGATGACCGGCGCCGCGAGGATGGACCGGACGTCGCGGCGGGCGGGGACCATGTCCATCAGGTCATTGCCTGTCCGGAAGCGCCACAACAACGCGCCCGATTGGAGATCGATACAGTATGCCCGGCCGTCCGGCGTGGTCGCGTACAACCGGTCATCCCGCGCCGCGAGTCCGGTGGGATACCGCGACGGAAGCACGGCCCTGTCCCACACCACCTCGCCCGTACTGGCGCTCAGGACCGCCAATTGCGCCGGCTTGCCCCCATACCAGTGGAGCACCGGCGCGCCGCTGCCGGTAACCAGCAGGTCGCCGTCCACCACGGGCCGGGCGTAGGGATTCTCAACGCCCAGGGTCCGTTCCCAGACGAGGGTCCCTCTGCGCCTGTCCAATGCCATCAACCCCCGCCGCTGGACGAGCAGAATGAGCAGGTCGCCGGAGAGCCTCGGGCTCGCGTAACAGGGCCAGCCGTCGCCGCCCTCAATCGATGTGTACCACCGCTCCTTGCCGGTTGTCAGATCGTACGCCCCATAGCCGGACTTGCCGCCTGCGTACACCGTCTCGCCCTCAATGACCGGAGAAGCATAGATCCACCGCTCGGGAAAACCGGGCAGATCGGCTGTCCAGCGAACGCTTCCCGATTCCGTATCCATTGTATACAATCGTCCGGCAACGGACACCGCGGTGCATAGACCGGTCCCATCATCTGCGGATCCTGACGCGCGGGTGATCGCCACGCTGTTCTTGACGGCTGTGTCCGCAGATACGCGCCACGAAAGTGCGCCGCTTCGAGCGTCGACGCACGCGACGCCGTTCTGCGCGGGATAGCCTTCGTCCGCCAGGCTCGCGAGGATCCGATCGCCGGAACGTACCGGCGCCGCCCGGTGCAGCCCCACCGGAAGCCGATGCGTCCATCGCAGCCGAAAGCCCTTAACCTCCTTTTCCGGCGGGATCGGATCGTCAGTCTCACGCGGTGACGGGCTCCCGGCGCGTGTGAGCGGCCTGAGCCGGAACTCGAAGTCCTTTTCTCGAAACTCAACGATGCGATACCCTCGCGGTCGTGTATCGAGGCCGCCGAAACAGAGCGGGGGTACCGCCGCAACGACAATCCCGTCCCGGGTGAACACCTTGCTGGCGTGCCAATGCCCATGCATGACCAGCTCGACCCGGTACCGGCCCAAAGCGTTCAGGAAGGGAATGGACGGCGGCTTGTGAAGGAAGACGACGACTCTACGATCGCGGGACTGCTGCGCCAGGTCCGCCCACAGCCAGTCATCCTTACGCTTCCGGTCCACCGCCGGGTAGAAATTATCCTCGTTCGGATAGAGGACAAAGTGCCACCGCCCGCGATCGAAACTGTAATACGGGGGGCCGAGTACCTGTTCATAGTGGCGCGTGAAGGGTTCGCCTTCGCGCTGCTTCAGGATCTCCTCGATCTTCGCGTATTCCCTCCTGTGTTTCAACGCGACAAGCTCATCGACCGTCAGATCGCCGAAGCGCTCGTGGTTTCCGTCGTGTCCGCCGAACATCGGCAACACCGGCGTTGAAACGCTCCTGATGGCAGCGTGAAACTGTTCGAGTTCCTCGAGCGTCCCCCAGTCCGTCAGGTCACCGCTCGCAACGATCAGGTCCGGGTTGGCATCCCGTTCAAGTTGTCGCAAATCCTGCGACAATACCTCGCCCTGAATCCGGCTTTCATCCAGCTCCACGTGGGTATCGCTGATATGTGCCATCGAGAAGGTCCGGCGGCCCGCATCCGGCAGCCTCTCAAGTTCGAAATCGACGCCGCACTGTTCGCGTGTCCATCCAATCGTCGAACGATAGAATCCCGCACCGGGCCGGAACCCATCCGGGACCGTCACGAAAACGAACCGATGTCCGCCCGGAGAGACCTCCAGCGCGTAGCGGCCCGCCGCGTCCGTCCGCACCACGTGCTCCCCATTGGAAACGGGGACGTTCTCAACTGCGCGACGCGAAGATCCGTCGCGGACCTGGCCTTCGATCTTAATCGTCATCAGTCAAACCTCGTGAATGCCATCGGGACGAAAACGAAGCCGGCCCCTTCTCCACTTCGAAAAGGGGCCCGTACAGGCAAAACGATCCCGCGAATAGACCGATCTCTATCGGTGCGGCGTTCGGCACTCATCGGGACCTCCGCGATTCCCGTGCCGGCTTCCTGACATCATGTTTCGGCGAGGCGTCGTTTGTGTTATTCGCCAGGCAGGCGGTACGGCACGCTCTTGTTCACTGCTTCGTCGATGGTCTCAGGCGATACGAGGACCGTTGTGGAAACTTCGAGAGCGCCTGCCGCCGCGATGTTGAGGGCGATGGCCGCAGCGGTGGTTTCATCGGGAATCTCGGCGAGCAGGATGAGGTCGTCATCGCCCATCGCGTAGTAGAAGCCCTCCAGCTTGCCGCCCATCCCTTCCACGGTCTGCGTCAAAGCCGCCCGCCGTCCCGTGCCTCCCTCTTTGAGCAGGCCCTCCAGACCCGACCGCGTGTACCGGGTGCGGAACATGTAATTGGCCATGGTTCTACCTCCTGTCAGGTGGTGTATAGTTACCCCCGGCGCCGCGCCACAGGCCGAAAAAGCGGATACGGACCGAAGTAGGTTTCGTAGAAGTGCGCCAGCAGTTCATCAATATTGTCGATGGCAGAACACCAGCCGCCGCGTTCAGCCTTGGCCAGCCATCGGGCACAGCCTAATATGGGAAACAATCGCGGTGAAGTAAAGGGCTGTATTCACTCGCCCTCGGCTTTGTACCAACGGCCAAGCACCTCTTCCGCCGGTTTGCCCTGCGGCGTGAACCCCCGTTCCCTTTGAAGGGCGTGGCGGCGCGCACGCCGCCCTCCGAATGGCGTACTCCCCTCGGGAAACCACTTCCAGACGTGCGTGCCTGCAAACCAGGGCTTGCGCCAGAACGTCCGGAACATCGCCTCGTAACACGCCGCCTGCAGCTCGAGGTCAACCGGCGCGTTCGATCGCCAGACCCACGGCTCCACGGCCGCATCCGCGGTACTCCGGTAGCCCACCTCCGTGAAGAGAACAGGCTTGCCCACCCGCTGCTGAACCGCTTCGATCAGCTTTACATGGGGCCCCCACGCAGACTTTAATTCGTCGAGCGTCAAAGCGGTTGCGGCGCTGTCCGCCAGCGGGAAGTAGACCTGGAGTCCGATGTAATCGAGCGCGTCCCAGAAGGGTACCTCCTCGAACTCCAGGTACCAGTTCGCCGAATAGGTGAGTTCGCCTTCGTACACCGACCGCACGTCCGCGATCAGCCTGCGCCACGCTTCGGGGCGGTTCAACACGGCGCTGCGCAGTTCCGTCCCGATGCACAGCACCTCCATCCCTGTGGATTCCGCCAGTTCGGCGTAATGGAGGATGAACCGCCGGTAGCTCGCCCACCATCTGTCCCATTCTTCCGGCGTTGAAAAATCGATATTTCCCCGCCATCTCCCGTCGCTCCGGTCCCGGATCCAGACGTGCGGCTTCAGTATGGTCCGGATGCCTCGCTTCCGCGCGCGCCGGGCCGCATCCGCCAGGCCCTCGTCCGATTCCCCCCACCAGACCCGTCCCGAAGTCGCCAGGACCACCTCCGGGGCGCCGGCGCTGCGCTGCCACCCGAACGGCGTCTGGGAAATCCAGTTCACGTTCAGCGCGGCCAGACGGTCGAAAGCCGCATCCGTGGGGCGGCCCGGTCCGGCCACGAAACAGACGCCGCGGTGTTTATCCGTGATACGCGGCGTCTCGGATACCGGGGTTCGGGCGTGCGCGTGTACTGCTGCGCTTGCAAGATATAGCCAGAAAATCGCAATCATCCGCGTCAACACGGAGTTCCTTTTCGAGTCAATCCGTTCATGCAGGTGGTTATCCGAAACACCGTTGGCCGACCTTGCGCGTCAGACTGCCGGGACAGATCCTGCAGGACGGGTATTGACTGTGCCAATGTAAGATGTTATCTTACTTCCTATGAAAACAGTACTCTCAACCAGGGGTCAGATCGTCATTCCGGCCGAGTTTCGGCATCAGGACAAGCTCGAACCCGGTCAGTCGTTTGCAATAGAACGTGTGGACAGAGGCGAATATCGTCTGGTGGCTGCCGATCCCCCGAGAAACCTCGGGCTGGTGGATACACTCCTTGCGTGTCCCGAAAAAGGCTGGTTCGTGCCAATCGAATCGGAGTCGACCGACTCGCTCGGATGATCACCATGACGTTTCTTGTAGACGCCAATGTACTGTGCGAGCCGACCCTGCCACGGCCGGATCCGCGGGTGGTCGAGTGGCTGGCGCAAAACGAACGCGACCTCACGGTCGATCCCGTGATCCTGGGAGAAATCCGCTTCGGGATCCTTCTGCTGCCGCAAGGGCGTCGGCGCTGCGCGCTCGAACGCTGGTTCGACGACGTCGCCCGTCGCATTCACTGCATCCCGTGGGACGCCGAGGCGGGATTGCGCTGGGCAGAACTGCTGGCGCACCTCCGTCATATGGGAAAGCCGATGCCGATCAAGGACAGCCTCATTGCCGCCACCGCGCTGACACACGGACTGCCCCTGGCGACCCGAAACCGCAGCGATTTCGAAGCCAGCGGCGTCAAACTCGTCAATCCCTTTGTCTGAAAGGGGAGTGATGACGGATTGAAGACACAAGGGTCGGCGGGTAGGCATCATTGACGAATCACTGCTTACTGTTCCGGAATCTCGCGCAGACTGGCTTCCTTGGGTCTGTTGTGGTTTGTATTTGAGCATTGAAAACAGGGGAAGGGGCGTTCGCCCCTTCCCCTGTTGTATGCGTGTCGACTCTGCATCACTGGGAAAGTTAATCACTCTCATTGTGCGACTACTGCATCAGGCTTCCGGTGTAGGAGATTCCGACCAGAAACGTGGAGCCGGCGAAGAACGTATAGGGCGCTCCCAGCGAAGGGTCGGCGCGGCCGAGAACGGACACTCTCGCCGCGGCTTCGAGGGTGATGCCCTGCGGCAGGCTGACGATCGCGGTCGGTATCGCATAGGTGACCCGTCGGCCCGCGCCCGATATCCCTTCCAGCTTGAGGGCAATATTCAACATTTCGACGGGGCTGGCGCCGATCTCGAGATTGTAGATCAGCTCGTCGTCCGGGTTGTGGTGAAT
>CAZKDZ010000219.1:0-5584 GCA_964551635.1 uncultured bacterium
GAAGAGGTGTACATGGAGCTGGACCTGAAATCCACAAAGTCCGGACAGTATATTCTGGAAATCGACGTGACCGATCTGAACAGCGGGCTGACATCCAATCGAGAGGCCGGATTCTACGTTCAATGAGTAAGAGCGAGGAGAGAGAGAATAGGAGTGAGGAGAGAGAAGATCAAGGGCGGAAAGCAGTGGTCAGTGGCCGGTGGCAAGTCGTCAGAGTAGTCTGAGGAGAAAAGGGGGCGCCCACAAGGGTCGCCCCTACAATTTCGATTAAACTTCCTATTAAATAGCGAATTGTTCGCCCGTCCATAGCGGAGGCATCCGTGAACACGCGCGAAGCGCCTTTTGATCTTGAAGAAATGGTCGAGAGGTTCGCCGGATATGACAGATCGCATAATCGGGGCCGGGGACAGGCCGACGTACCGGACTCCGGGAGCCTGGGCTGGGGCGAAAGCGGTTTCCTGGATGCGTACGTGAAATTGTACGAATCAACCGGAGACGAGGGGTGGCTGGAGAAGGTCGTGAACCATTTCGACAGGATGATCGGAACAAGCCGGGACCACTTTGCCGACGGGCATCCGACCTGGGTTACGCCGACTTATTCGGTGGCGCTGGTGAGAACGGGATCGATGCACAACCGGGGAACGGCCCGGATTGCACCTGGAGAGGATCGGGTGTGGGTGATCCGCGGCGGCGACATGGCGAAGGATACCATTCGAGTCGTGGAGGTCCTCCCCGGACGCCGGTACGTCGTCCAGGAGTATGGTACACGGAAGGAGTTGGCAGGCGGCCGGTTTCGGCCGGGAGCAGCGCTGAACGGTTTTGCGCCGTTCAAGATAAGCATCGAAGGCGCCGCGCGCGTCGGTGACCGGTTCTGGGTGCAGGTTTTCGCGGGCGAGCCGCTCGAATATATCGTCCACCAGGGGATGTTCCTGCATCCAGTGAGCCGCTTTGTCGAGCACGTGCTGAAGAATGACCGGCTGAAGACCGGATTCGGAACCAGCGCCCGGACGTATCTTCGTTTTATTGGAAAGCAGATCGCGGACAAGCACGAGCGAGACTGGTTGGACGCGTCCCCGTCCTCTGGCGGATATCGGTTTTCTCCGTGGATGACGGAACGGTTTCCCAACCGGATTATGCCGCACAATCAGTATCTCGCGCTGGGTCGGGCTTACCTGTGTTTGCAGAGCGTATCGCGGAAACGCCTGTTCGCGGACCGGGCACAGCGGATGGCGAAGAACTTCAAGCGGCACCTGTGGAAGACAGGTCGGGCGTATACCTGGTACTATTGGGACTGGATCGAAGGCGGCGTACACGGGCACAGTTCGATTGAAGATACCAGCCACGGGAGAATCGACGTCGGATTTGCAGTCGATGCCTGCCGGACCGGCGTCGTATTCAACAACGCCGATATGAAGCGGTTCGCGCATACCCTGCTGGACCAGATGTGGAACGGGTCGGTGGATGATCCCGTGATTGGCGGACGCGTGGACCGGGAGGAAGGGGATAGTACGCCGTGCGCGGACTGGATCGATCTGTGCCAGTGGAATCCGCAGGTCTGGAACGTCATGTGGGCCGTTTTCTGCAAAGCCGGACAACCCGAACAGATGATCCCGTCAATTCTTCAGGGGTGGAAGAGGCTGCGGGAGCGCGGTTAGACGGAAGACGGATTTGATGGCCCCGTAAAGACAGGTCCCGGTACACATTTGTGCTGCCTGATCAATCGCCTCTACCTTGCAATCATTCCCCGGCCGTTGTAGGGGCGTCCCTTGTGGGCGCCCGCCTTTCCGTCGCAATCATATCGGAAAAAGGAGATATATAATGGCGAAAGTGTTGATGATTTTTCTTGCAGTGCAGTTGCTGGCCGCCGGATTGGGAGGCGACGCCGAAGCGCAGCAGAAGCCGGTCTATTTCGTCACCGCGGGGTTCGCCGCGCCGGCATCGAGTTCGGTGTCGGACTTCTGGTTTCCTGGCATCGGTCTCGGCGCCGGAGCCGAATATTTCTTTCGCCCCAGCTTCGCAGTTCAGGGCCATTTCAATTACGTCCGTTTCGGATTCGATGAGGGCAAGTTCAAGGCGGAAAACGATGCACTCGGTGTAGTGACCGGCACCAGCGGCGGTGACAAACATCTATTTAGCGCGTTTGCCAGCCTGAAATACACGAAGGCGATCGATTCCGATGATCTGGACGTACGGGCGGTCCCGTATGCGGTCGGTGGCGTGGGCGTTTTATCTTATTCCGAGACCGATACGGAGGTGGTTGAGATCGGCAACCAGGTTTTTCACGTTGACGGCCAGTCCGGCACCGGATTCGCGGTGAATGCAGGCGCAGGAATCGACATCCGGCTGACGGATCGCGTCCACCTCTTTGTCGAGGCACGGTTTGAGGCCGGTTTCACGTCAGGTGAGCGGGGCAGCACCCAGCTCTTCCCCGCTCGAGTGGGGTTATCCTTCGAGTAACGTCAGATGTGGTGAGTCAGCGTGGCAGACGAGGGTTTTCTGCTCGAATTGGCTCATAGACCAATGACAAAGACGTGGAGTACGATTTGAAACGGCCTGAGGGACGTAAACGGACCGGATGGCCCCTGGACGTGTCGGCCCTGCTGGCGTTGCTGGCGGGGCTGTTGATTTTGTTCCAGTATGTGACGCTGGGCAAGTTCGGCGTTCTCCGACCGGGCCTGAGGTATCAAAGTCTACAGGGATTCCTTTCCGTTGTATCGCGGTTTGTGGACTTCGGCGCCGTTGATGCATCGCTGCTGGTACTTATTGTCTCCGTGTGCATACTGCTGGTTGGTATGGAGTGGCGCGGGCGGCGGCTCTCGGTGTTTTTCGAGCATATTTTCGCAAGCGAAAGGCGAACGATCATGCTCCTTGTTCTGGGGAGTCTGATACTGGTTCGCTTTTATTTTGCCCAGGGGGAATTTGCGCACGGCGCCGACACGTATTTGCACGTGACGTATGCATGGCTGGCGGCGACGTCGATGATGCAGGGTGAAGTCCCGATCTGGACGCACTATTTCTGCAACGGCACGCCCTACCTGCAGTTTTACGGCTTCCTGTTCTACTACCTGGTCGGGCTGGTCAATCTGGTGCTTCAGGCGCCGGCCGCTTCAATCAAATTCGCGCTTGGCGCCACCCACGCGCTTTCCGGGCTCGGCGTATATCTCTTCGTGAGGCGGCTTACCGGTTCGCGGCAGGCCGGATTCGCCGCGGGGCTCGCATACGTGTTGAGCTTCTGGCATACGCAGCAGGTCCTCATTATGGGCAGGCTGCCGCTGTCGCTGTTCTATGCCCTGCTGCCGTTTCCGTTTTTCTTCTGGGAGGGGCTTCGGAACCATGCGAACCGGCTTGCCCAGGCTGTCGTCGGCGGCATCACGCTGGGCTGTCTGCACCTTACGCATCCCGGTTACGGATTCTGGGCAACGTCTTTTCTACTCTTGTACGCGGTCGTCAGGTACCGGATGACCAGAAGGGGTGAGACGCCTTTTTCTGTCAGGCACGGTTTGCTGCTTTTTGGCGGGGGCGCGCTGCTGGGCGCTTATCTGACAATTCCAATGTATCTGGAACGGGGATTGACGGGGCTTCACTCCGGGTTCTTCATGTCCGATTTCCCGGTGCCCACGTGGCGGCATCTGTTGCTCTGGTCCAACTACCGCTTCCGTCTTTTTCAGGCGCAGGACCATTGGTACGGCGGATACATCGGGGTGAGTCTGGCCGCGATCGCGCTGTGGGCATTGGTTCGGATTCTCCGGAGCGACAGTGCCGAAGTACGGAACTCGGGACTTCCTGTCGGTATCTGCCTGATCGGGTCGCTGCTGCTTGTATTCGGTTACCGGTGGCCGATCCTCAAGTCACTTGGGGTGGTGCACGCGATGAACGCCTCCCGTTACCTGCTCTTTGCGGTGTTCTTTGTCGCCGTGCTGGTGGGGTTGTTTGTGGCCGCTCGAGCTGCCGGCAGGAAACGCCCCGTCGGGGTCTTCGTGGTCGTTCTCGTGGTGGTCCTTGCGGACCTGGGGCCAACCACCTTCCAGCAGCCCTACCGCTCTTCCGGCGTGGCGTCCAGAATCGGCCCACGCGATTTGCAGGACCTGCGGCGGGACCCGAACGCCTGGCCGGTTGCGAAGCCGCTGCCCTTGCAGCATCATCCTGTTTACGGAAGGTTCCGGGATGAACTTGCGACTTATGAAGACGGGCAGCTTCCCGGCTATCGTCTGTTCCATACGACCAACAGGATCTACTACCACTTCATCATTCCATGGCTGGCGCTCCAGACGGGCCTGCCGACAGCCCTGGATACATTCACGCAGTACCCGCTGTCGGTGCCGGCCTTTGTCCGGCGTTTCCAGGATCTGCTTCACCTGTCGCTGCAGAGACTGGATGACGGCGCTGGCCTCGCCGGGATGCCTGGATACGATATCATCCGCACGGGGTTCTTCCTGATGAACACGCGTCACCTGTTGTATTCAGATTCCGAACAGGACCGGATCTATCACGAAGAGTTCCCCGAAGCCAGTCCTGTCGTCGTTTCATCGAGGATTTCCGGGTGGCCCTATCCGGTTCGTGAACTGGACCGCGCGCGCGCCCGGTCCGGGTCCGACGTGGATGAACGGGAAGCTCGCAGATTGCAGAGCCTCGCATTGAGCAACTTCGTGAAGTTGCTGCAGGCTATGGACGTCGATACAGGGAACCGTACGTGCAAGCAGATTCTTGTGGCAGACGAGCATGTGAAAGAAGACCTGGGCACGTCGCCGCGGGTGGAAGTTCTGGCGCATCGGGTTTGGAACCAGCGGATCGAACTGGTCGTACACGCCAGCGAGGCCTGTTTCGCGCGGCTGGCATATACGGCCTATCCGCATCAGCGCATCACCCTGAACGGCCGTGACGTGCGGTCGTACACGACGGCCGGTCGGTTCGTGGCGTTGAAACTCCTTCCTGGCGAGAGCCGGATTGTACTGGAACCCACGCTTTCGCCGCTGCGTCTCTCCCTGTTGATCGTAGACATCGTCCTGTTGCTGGCCGCAGCGGGGGTACTGGTAGGGCCCAGGATCGCGCGGCGGATTTACAGGAACGCTGCGGGCTGATTCGAACGCTGGTCGATACGCGGTATTCTGAATACAAAGAGCGGGCGATTATGCAACGCAAAGAAGATGGATCGGATTCCGGAAAGCCGGTCATCGTGGTGGGCATTTTTCTCGGCCTGCACATCCTGTTTGCCTACTGGCAACCCGTGCCAGTCTGGGGCGCGGATTTCCTGCGGTTCCACGACTCCGTATTCAGGGCGATATTCGTGCTGTTGAGCGTTGCGTTACTATTATTGGCCGCTCGCGGGCGCCTGGGGAGATGGACGTGGGGCCTTGCGCGGTTATTCGACATCGGAGACAGCGCCTGGAAATCGGTTCTCGCGTGGGTCCTGCTTCTTCCGGGCGGCCTTCTGTTATTCTGGGGCATGCGTTCCGCCGTGCATTTGCTCGGTGACGGGATTATGCTGATGCGCGAATTGGAGGACTTCTGGTCGGAAATCCCGAGGACGGACCGCGCGCCTCTGACGTTCTGGGTCGTCAGGGGGCTGCACCGTGCCGCCGGGGCG
>CAZKDZ010000220.1:0-41010 GCA_964551635.1 uncultured bacterium
TCCGCCTAACTCGGTTAGCGTTTTGAACTCGCGTGCGTATCCCACCTTGGGGATATCGGCGCTATCGGTGTCGTCATTGGGATCGTCAAAGTAATACTCCACGAAGCCGCCTTCCGGATCGCTTTTCGCCGCTTCGATGACCTGCGGTAGGATGAGTTTTCCGGTAACAGCGTCTCGGACGGTCGGTATCAGAGGTCGAAGCTCGTATCTGTTTGGAAACGCAGCGTGTATTTGGATGACGTTGCTTGTCGTATCCAGGACGTAGAGGTACACCGAACCGTGTCTCCAGGGCCCGTCCGGATCCCGAAGTGCGATCCTTGCTATCCCACCGGGGAAATTGCCGGTTTTCCGAAGTTCGAGGCAGTACTCCCCTGCTGCCGTGACGAAGGCTTTCAGGGTTTCTCGATCTACCACGTCCCTGGCGGTAACGGCCGGGGTAATGTGATCGATTTCTTCTTCAATTACGTGAGTTTCATTGAGCTCGAAACCGGCGATCATCACAAGCGGGCCTCTAAAAAAGTCCGAAAAATATGCGGCGGCATAACCGGAGGCGCCCGGTATACCAGGTCGCAGGCCTGGTAGAGGGGTGGTCGCGTCGAATTCGGCATCCGGTCCTTGCGTCAATACATTAACCACATCTGCATTAGCCTGGGCGGCAATAGCAGAATCGTGAGATGTCAGGTTGGCCAGAACGGTTGAGGGTACTCCCAGGGCAGAAAGGATCTCTGCATAAATAAGGGGGTTGAGTCGCCTGCTCGACAATGCCATGTTCTTTGCGTGAATCAAAACACTGCCATCGGCCCTCATAACCACGATGTAGGTGGAACCGGAATGCCAATAGCTCCCTTCTTCCCGAAAGAGACATCCATAGTATACCACCTGTCCCAGATTCTCGGCCGTCTGGAGCTGCATAACGAATTGTTCCCTCGCGGCCAGCGTGAAGTCCTTCAGACTGCCGCTGCCGTCTTCCACCTGTTGCGCCGTCACACTCGGTGCCACAGGGGAAGTCACGCCGGGAGGGGGTGGACAATCTGCCAGGGCGGGAGGTGCGTTGGCAAAGCCGGCGGCCAGCAAGAGCATACCGGCTACCGGAATCAGGCATGCAGGAGTGGACAGTGTTCGAGCGTTCATCATGACGGTTCTCCTTCCAGAAGTGACAAGCTCAGTCGCGGGACTACGGCTCGTTGTTCTCGTTCTGAGAAACGAGGCTGTCGCCCAGTACCGAATCTGCAGACGCGCACGTTAAGTGAATTCTACTCGTTTCGCAAATATAAAATACCGCCCGGGTATAATCTAACGCCTACGAAGGGGGCGGTGTGACCGCATGAAGGTCCATGATCCGGTCTACGCGCTGTATGACAAGGTGTCTCGCGAGGACATTCTCCTGAACGCCTTCCGCAACTGAAGTTACAGGATCGGATTAAAGACAGAGTGGCGAGAATGTGGCTATGGAAAAAGAAAAGGCGAGAGTACTTATGTCCCTGGGGAAGGTAGTTATTGACAGGAACAACCTCGGGTGAGCCGTGACCCGTTTCTTTGTTATGGCGGTGGGGGTGGGATTCGAACCCACGGATCCGGTAAGGATCAACGGTTTTCAAGACCGCCACGTTCGACCACTCCGTCACCCCACCGTCATCATTGGTATGGGCCTGACTTCTGCGGCGGTTCCCTGAAAAAACTATAGAAAACGGGTGTTCTCTGTCAAGACCTTTGTCTCTCTAATTCACTCTCGGGTTGCCGCCCGGACATCCCCGTTTTTGCCCGATGAAGTCGTCTATTTCCGCCGGTTTCAGATGTACAAAATTGGTGTTGCGCCGTCCGCGCGATTCCTGTATCATTAAACAGGTTTGAGGCGTTCCCGGGTGGTCCGGATGTTGCCGGCGTTTGCAGCCGCACGAAGATCGACGGGGGTTTTCAGACAGCATCACACGGAGGCCCGGTGCCCCAGGTTCATGCCAGGCTCGTAACCGGCGCACAGATGGCGCGTATAGACCGCGGCGCCATCGAACGCGGGGTTTCCGGCATCCGGTTGATGGAGAATGCAGGGCGCGGCGCCGGCCGGGTACTCAGCGACCTCGTCGGCGGCTTTCAGGGCAAACGAATCGTCGTCCTGTGCGGCAAGGGCAACAACGGCGGCGACGGGTTCGTTATCGCGGATCTCGCCGCGGCTGCCGGCGCTACGGTTTCCGTCTTTCTGCTGGCAACGGAAAACCAGGTCAGCGGCGATGCGCGCCACCACTTGGATCGAGCCCGGAAGAACGGCCTTGAAATCCAGGAAATTCTTGAATTTAAAGACCTTGAACGAATTCGGTCCGCGCTTGCCAACGCGTCAGCGGCGGTGGACGCCCTGCTTGGTACCGGGATTCGGGGCGGACCCCGCGGGCCGATCGCCGGCGCAATCGAAACGCTTCGGAAAGCTGGCTGTCCCATCCTGGCCGTAGACGTCCCGTCCGGGTTGGATGCGGACACGGGCCGTGCGGATGGGGCCTGCGCCGCTGTAACGCGCACGGTTACCTTTGGACTCCCTAAAATCGGGCAGTTTCGCTTTCCGGGCCGGTCCCTTTGCGGAAGTCTTTATTGCGCGGAAATCGGACTGCCTCCCGCGGCTGTCGCAGGCGAAGACGTCACCTGTCAACTCATTGCGGCGCACGGAGGCGCGGCGCTCCTTCCGCGACGTCCGCCGGACGCCCACAAGGGCGATTGCGGCAGGGTGGTCATCCTGGCCGGTTCAATGGGTTTCACGGGCGCCGCGGCACTCTTGGCGCAGGGGGCGCTCAGGTCCGGCGCCGGTCTGGTCCAGGTCGGCGTACCCGAGAGCCTGAATGACATTCTTGAGGTCAAGCTGACCGAGGCGATGACCCGTCCGCTTCCCGAGGTACGGAAACACCGCTGTCTCGCCCTTCGCGCACGGGGCGACATACAGAGACTGGTCGAGGCGGCCGACTGCGTCGCGATGGGACCCGGGTTGGGCACGCACCGGGAAACCGTCGAATTGGCCCGGCGGATCGTTCCCGAAATCCAGTCGCCGCTCGTTCTGGACGCTGACGGCATCAACGCGTTCGCGGGTGCGCCGGAAAGCCTGAAAGCGCGCACGGCGCCGACCGTTGTGACGCCCCACCCCGGAGAATTCGCGCGTCTCACCGGAATCGGCAGCGAGGCCGTCTGCTCGGATCCCGTCGGCTCGGCGCAGACACTGGCTCGCGAGGCAAACATTATCGTCGTCCTCAAGGGCGCCCCAACCGTTGTGGCCGTGCCCGGCGGCCGTACGTACATCAATCCCAGCGGGAATGCCGGCATGGCCTCGGGCGGATCCGGAGACGTGCTTACCGGAATTCTTGCGGCACTGATCGGGCAGGGCCTGGATTCCGAATCAGCGGCATGTCTGGGTGTCTACCTGCACGGGGTGGCAGGGGACCTGTGCGCCGAACGCGCGGGTGAGGCCGGACTGATCGCGGGCGACGTCGCGGCGGCGTTGCCTGGCGCCCTGCGCGTTATTGAAACAGGCGCGGACAGAAATCGATATATTCAATTTCAGGCGTTAACAGTCCGTTGATAAAGTCGCTCTGCAGGCGAGGGCGGGCAATCTTGGGCGCAGACAAGGCGCGCAACCAAGTCCCATCCAGCGATTCGGCGAGGGCGCGCAACGCAGGTTTTCGACCGCAAGTGCCGGCCGCAGCCCGGATGGGCTTTTTCAACGGGCTGCTTAACTGAGAACCAGATCCAATGCCGGATATCCGCGAAAGCATCGACGAGATGATCGAAGAGTCCTATCTCTCCGGTCTTACCGATGGAGAAATCAGGGCCGACATGGAGCGCTTCGTGAGCATCTGCGGCAGGGTTATCCGCGAGAACGTACACGACAGGAAACAGACCCGCAGACTCACCGAACAGCTCGCCCGGGCCCGGGCGCTGAGTCTGGTTGAAGACACTTCCGGATCGAGCGACGACGCGAATCTTCTTATCCCGGACACGGGCGCACGCTCGTCTCTGAAGGGGCGATACGCGGAACGGGCGGCCAGAAACAAGCGCCTCATTCTCAGGGTCATCCGGGAGTTCGACCCGAAACTGGAACAGCTCATCGAACAGGAGCGGTTTTCGGGGTCGATACCGGAACCGTCCGCGCCTGCGCTGCCAATCGGTGACAACGCGGCCCGGAACAGGGCAAAGGATCTTTTCGTGAAAACGTGCTTCGCCGTCACACTGCTCCTCATACTCCTGCTGGTCTACCTGGTTCTGCTGCAAAATGTCTGAGACGCAGTCCGCCATACGGTTCCACACCGCCTGCGAGCATCCACCTGTTTCATGGCCAGCCGCAGGTTTTTTTCTAAGAGAATGACAAACCACCGGTGACCGAATCCATTTCATAGACCGAGACCATTCCTGCGATTATCCTCAATTCCACAAGAGCCGCAACGCGGCACGGCGACGAAACCTTTCGAAACGGGCCGAAATGGTCGTCATGAAGGACATTTTTTCTTTCACGTACAGTGTCCTGGTGTATCCTGGTAATCAGCAGTTGAGTCGCCTTTTTAACTGACACATATTCGAATTAACGTCCTCGAAAAATGAGGAATCAAGGTTATGCCCAGACGCAACGACATTCAGAAAATCATGCTTATCGGTTCCGGCCCGATCGTAATCGGCCAGGCGTGTGAGTTCGACTATTCCGGCGCGCAGGCATGCAAGGCCCTGAAGGAAGAGGGATATACGGTTGTCCTGCTGAACAGCAATCCGGCTACGATCATGACGGATCCGGAAATGGCGGACCGTACCTACGTGGAACCGGTTGCGCCGGAGGTTTGCGCGGCCATAATTGAACGGGAGCGCCCACAGGCGCTTCTTCCCACGCTTGGCGGTCAGACCGGCCTGAACGTGGCTATGGAGCTCTACAACAGCGGCGTCCTCGATGAATTCAACGTGGAGATGATCGGCGCGAATGCCGAAGCCATAGAGAAGGCCGAAAACAGGGAACGCTTCCAGGCTGCAATGGCCGGTATCGGCGTTGAATTTCCGAAAGGGAGGTTTGCGCACAGCGCGGAAGAAGCCCGCGATATAGTCGACGAAATCGGCTATCCCGCCATTATTCGTCCATCCTATACGCTTGGAGGCACCGGCGGGGGCACGGCCTACAACGCCGAAGAGTACGAACATCTCGCGGTTCGGGGGCTGGACCTCTCGCCCACCACGGAAATACTGGTCGAAGAGTCCATCATCGGGTGGAAAGAGTTCGAACTGGAGGTCATGCGCGATCTGAACGACAACGTAGTGATCATCTGTTCCATAGAGAATTTCGATCCCATGGGAATCCACACGGGGGACTCCATTACCGTAGCGCCGGCGCAGACCCTGACCGACAGAGAGTATCAGGCCATGCGGGACGCATCCATCGCCGTTATCCGGGAAATCGGCGTGGAAACGGGCGGATCCAATATTCAGTTCGCGCTGAATCCGGAGGATGGACGTATCGTCATCATCGAAATGAACCCGCGGGTGTCCCGGAGTTCCGCGCTGGCCTCGAAGGCCACGGGGTTCCCCATCGCGAAGATCGCCGCCAAACTCGCCGTGGGATACACCCTGGATGAAATCCGGAACGACATCACCCGTGAAACGCCCGCCTCATTCGAGCCGACCATCGACTATTGCGTGGTCAAGATTCCACGGTGGACCTTTGAAAAGTTCCCCCAGACGGAAGACCTCCTTGGCACCCAGATGAAGTCGGTGGGTGAAACCATGGCCATCGGCCGGACGTTCAAGGAGGCCTTTCAGAAGGGCCTGCGTTCCCTCGAAATCGGCCGCGCCGGATTCGGGGGCGACGGCAAGGACCTGGCAGTCTCCGAACTCGATCGTGCCGTGATCGAGCACCGGCTGCGAGTACCCAATTCCCAGAGACTCTTCTATCTCAAGGCCGCACTGGAGGCGGATTGGCCGCTATCCGAACTGTACGACCTGACGGGTATCGACCCGTGGTTTCTCGAGAACCTGCGACAGATCACCGAATTCGAAAAGGAACTCGCGGGACTCGTCGCGTGAAAATGGAAGCTGTTTTACAATTACCGGTGAGTTCCCGACCATCGCTTCTGCAGCCGCGCGAAGACCGCAATGCGAGTAAACGAGTAAACGAGTAAACGAGAAACCGGATGATGTATTCCCGCTTTTTCGTCTTTTCGTAGTTTCGTTTATTCGTAGTTTCGTCTTTTCGCCGTTTCGTTTTTCGTAGTCTCGTTTCCTCGCAGCTTATCATGTTATTTTCTAAGCAGCTTCTTGGGAGTCAGACAGCCGCATGCACCGGAAACAGCGAACCCTGGAAAACCTTCGAGCCCGAATCGCCCGCGCGGATCTCGTAAAGGCCAAACAATTCGGTTTCAGCGACCGGCAGCTTGCCCACCTCTGGAACACCAGTGAATGGACTGTAAGGGCCCTCCGCAGGGAACTGAATATCCAGGCGGTATATAAAACCATCGACACATGCGCCGCCGAGTTCGAAGCATATACGCCGTACCACTATTCAACCTACGAAGAAGAAAACGAAGCCGTCCGCTCGGAACGGCCCAAAATCATGATCCTGGGCGGCGGCCCGAACCGCATCGGGCAGGGAATCGAGTTCGACTACTGCTGTGTACACGCGGCTTTTGCGCTGAAGGAAGACGGCTACGAGACAATAATGGTCAACTCGAACCCCGAAACCGTAAGCACCGATTACGACACATCCGACAAACTCTACTTCGAACCGCTGACCGCCGAAGACGTACTGAACATCGCGCATCTGGAAGATCCCGACGGGGTCATCGTACAACTCGGGGGACAGACGCCGCTGAACCTCGCTCGCGACCTTGAGCGCGGCGGCGTCAGCATTATCGGCACGTCTCCCGACAGCATCGATCTGGCCGAAGACCGCAAGCGATTCGGTGCGCTTATCAGGCAACTCGGCATTTCCCAGCCCGAAAACGGAACGGCAACCAGCGTTGACGAGGCCGTCGCCGTGGCCGACGACATCGGCTATCCGGTGCTTGTCCGGCCCTCGTATGTCCTCGGCGGGCGGGCCATGGTAATCGTCTACGAACGCAATGCGCTTCTCAGCTATATGGAGAAGGCGATCCAGGCATCGCCGGAGCATCCCATCCTCATCGATCGTTTTCTCGAAGACGCGCATGAGTTCGACGTGGACGCCGTGGCGGACGGTACATCGGTCGTGATCGGCGGCATCATGCAGCATATCGAAAGCGCAGGCGTGCATTCGGGCGACAGCGCATGCGTGCTGCCGCCGTACGACATCTCCGGGGAACACCTCAATGAACTTCGTTCCCATACCCATGCACTGGCCGACGCTCTGAACGTCGTGGGGTTGATGAACGTGCAGTTCGCCCTGCAGGACAATCAGGTCTATATTATCGAAGTCAATCCGCGAGCCAGCCGGACGGTGCCTTTTGTTTCAAAGACGATCGGCGTTCCCCTGGCCAAAGTGGCGGCGCGCGCCATGGTGGGCCGGTCCCTGAAGGAACAGGGGCTGACCGGAGAGATCTCCTTCGATCACATCGCCGTCAAGGAAGCGGTATTGCCCTTCGCCAAGTTTCCCGGCGTGGATACCCTGCTGGGTCCCGAGATGAAGTCTACGGGCGAGGTGATGGGCATCGACACGGACTTCGGCCTGAGCTTCCACAAGGCTCAGTTCGGCGCCGGCGTGCGGCTGCCCACCTCCGGCGCCGTTTTTATCTCTGTCAATGACCGGGACAAAGAAGCTGTGTTACCCATCGCCCGGCGGCTGTCGGAGCTTGGATTCCGGATTGTTGCGACCCGCGGCACCCACGCCCGGCTCAAGGCCCACAATATTCGAGCCGAGTCCATTCTCAAGATCCAGCAGGGCCGTCCCAATATCCTGGACGCCATAAAGAACAGGTCAATTGTCCTGATGGTAAACACGCCGGCCGGTGAGGCAGCGCAAGCCGACGATCACAGGATTCGCCAGGCCACGCTTCAATACGGCATCCCGTACACGACCACGCTGGCGGGGGCATCTGCTGCGGTGGCCGGCATCGAATCCCTCAAGAGAAACGGCGCGGTCAAAATCCGCTCACTCCAGGAATTCCACGGGAAGGAGAGGAGAGTCAACGCATGAAATCAAATCGGATGATCCCGCTGTGCTGCATCGTCCTGCTTGCCGGAACCCTGTTTACAGGGTGTGTTTACTACAACACGTTCTATAATGCAGAAAAACGGTACCAGGAGGCGGAACGCAAGCGAGAGGAAGCCGAGAACGTGGCCGCCACTGTCCATCGGAGCCGACAGATGATGTTGCAGTACCGCGAACTCTATATGCGGGCCATACTCAAGGCTTCCATCGTTCTCGACCGGCATCCCGACAGCGAGTGGGTGGACGACAGTCTGCTGCTGATCGGTAAGGCCTTCTACTGGCGCGGCAGCTACCGCGACGCTTTGCTGAAGTTCCAGGAACTGCAGGACAATTTCCCGGAAAGCCTGCTGCTCACCGAAGCCCGCTACTGGAAGGGGTTGTCGCTGTGGGCGGCCGGAAGGGCCGAAGAGGCGCGCCCGGTACTGGCCGGCGTCGGCGAGAGCACAGATCCGGAATTTACCGGGAAAGCCCGGCTCGCGCTGGCCGAGCTGGAAGCCAAAGCCGGCGATTACGCCGCCGCCGTGAATGCGTATCAGAAGCTGCTTGAGGCGAGGCCCAGGGGCCTTGCCACGAAAATATGGGCTGGCATCGGCAACGCCAGGTTTCACCTGGAACAGTACGAAGACGCGCTGCTGGCCTACCGCCGCGTCTTGAAGTCGAAACCGAAGAACAAAGTAAATTTCGAGACCCGCCTCCAGATCGGCAGCATTCTCGAACGCCAGGGAAAACTGAACGAAGTGCTGGCAACGTACGACCGCATATTGAAGGTCAAGAGCCTGAGATCATATGAGCCCGAAGTCAATCTCAAACGGGCGAATGTATACCAGCTCATGGGTAACCAGGAAGTCGCCGCTGAGATCTACAATGAAGTCATCGAGCGCAACCCGAAGACTGAATACAGCGCCGAAGCCTATTACCGGTTGGCTATGGTGGCGCAAACGTCACAAAGAGACATGGAAAAGGCGCGAGAGCTCTTCGCCAGTGCCCGAAAGGAAAAACCCGGTTCCGACGCCGGACGGGCGGCGAGAGACCGGGAAAAGGACCTGGGCAAGCTGGAGCGGTACCAGAAGGCGGCTGCCAAGGGCAAGAAAAAGGGTCTCAAAGCGCTATTCAATGTGGCGGAAATGTATCTGTTCAACTTCTCGGAAACGGATTCCGCGCTCGCCACGTATCGCAGGGCATACGAAATCGCCGACAGCATGGATTCCGAACTGGCGCCAAAGGCCCTGTATGCCATTGGCCTGATCTACGCGGACAGTCTGAAAAGCAAGGAAGCTGCGGAGAAGACGTTCCGGAAACTGATCGACATGTATCCCGTCAATCCCTTTGCCGTGAGCGCCCGTCAGCGGCTGGCGAAGGCCCTTGAGGACGACGAGAGGGCGGAAGCGCGGTATCGCGAGGCCGAAACGCTGATGGCCGGTGGCGTCAACCCGTACGGCTATCTGGACATTCTCAGAGAGCTGCCGGCGGAGTATCCGAACAGCCCCTTTGCGGCCAGGGCTCTGTATACCCTCGCGTGGACCCTTGCGAACCGCCTGGAGAACCCCGATTCCGCGAGGGTCTATTACCAGCAACTCGTGGACGGCTATCCGCTTACCGAATTCGCGGAACTCGCGTCGGAGAGCCTCAAAGGCGATTTCCTGAATTCCATCGCGCAATCCGGTCCGGACGCGGAAGCATCCGCTGGAACCGACCGCACGACCCAGGTCGACCGGAAGGGCGATAAACGCCGGCGGAATTCCGAAAGCCAGCATGAGAATGAGTCCCCTTGACAACTCCTGCAGCCATTCAAAGCATACCGGTATGCGCGGGTGACGCTTTCGTCCAATGATTCCTCATTTCTACCAGGAAAACGCGAAAGTTCTCATTAACGAGCAGATAGCGCGGAACGTCTACCTGATGCGCCTGCGCGCGCCGGAAATTGCCCGGGCGTGCCGCCCCGCCCAGTTCGTGCAGGTCCGCACCGACGCCGGCCAGTCGCCGTATCTTCGACGTCCCTTCAGCGCGCTTCGTGCGGACCCTGAGGCGGGATCCATTGAGGTGGTCTACGACGCTATCGGAGAAGGCACTCGGCGGATGGCTGAGGCCGTGCCCGGTCATCGCCTCGACGTCCTCGGCCCACTCGGACGAGCCTTTGTCCCGCCTGTTACCGGCCGCCTGCTGCTCGTCGCCGGAGGGGTCGGTCTGGTACCGCTCGCATTCGCGGCCTGGTTCCACAGAGAACGCCGGGATGACATGGTATTTCTGATGGGGGCGGCGAGCAAGGACAGGATGCCCGGGATGGATCGTGTGATACCCTCCGATCTGCGTCGATGGCTGGCCACGGACGACGGCAGCCTCGGGCACAGGGGCCCGGTAACGGACCTGATTCCGGAGCATGTGCAGCAGGACGGAACCCGGGTGCTTACGTGCGGTCCGCACGCCATGATGGCTCGTGTCGCGGAGATCGCGGCAGAGCTTCGTCTGCCATGCCAGGCGTCCCTGGAGAACCATATGGCCTGCGGATTCGGCGCGTGTGTGGGTTGTGTGGTGGAATACCGGGACGCGGAGAGGGAAGACCGTCGATACCGGAGAGTCTGCATTGAAGGCCCGGTCGTGGACGCCCACGCGATCGTCTGGTAAGAGTCACCTGACATGCCCGGCGGAGAGGTCCGCGTCGTCAGGCGATGCCTCTTGCGGAATCACAGCCCATTACGACCATGGATCTTTCCACGCACATCGGCGGCGGTCTGACCATCAGAAATCCTGTAATGATGGCATCGGGAACCATCGGGCACGGCGCCGAATACGAGGGTATGTTTGACTTCGCACGGGTCGGCGGTGTGGTTACGAAAACTATAACCCGTCATCCCCGCGCCGGCAACAGCGCCCCCCGCACCGCGGAAACTCCGTCCGGAATGCTCAATTCCATCGGTCTCACGAATCCCGGCCTCGACGCCTTCATTGCCGAAAAGGTCCCGCCCCTACAGTCGCTTCCAACAGCGCGCATTGTCAGCATCGCAGGCACCTCCAACGACGAATTCGCCGAGATGGCCCGGCGGTTCAACGATCTTCGGGGCATAGACGCTCTTGAACTGAACATCTCGTCGCCCAATATGAAGGACGGCGGACAGCTGTTCGGGTGTCACGAGCAGGCCGCGCACGATGTCACCTCGGCAGTGAAGGCGGTCTCCAGGCTTCCGGTCATCGTTAAGCTCACGCCCAATGTAACCGACGTCGCCGCAGTGGCCGCGGCCGTGGAAGAAGGCGGCGCGGACAGTATCGCTCTGATAAACACCCTGCTTGGCCTGGCCGTGGACACCGGCACCCGGCGCCCCGTACTGGGGAATATTACCGGCGGTCTTTCCGGACCCGCCATCAAGCCGGTTGCGCTGGCGATGGTGTGGAAGGTTGCCAATACGGTTTCAATTCCCATTGTCGGAATGGGCGGTATTGCGACTGCCCGGGATGCGATCGAGTTTCTCATTGTTGGCGCATCGGCCGTACAGATTGGAACCACGACGTTCATCAACCCCTGGGCTGCCCTGGAGATTGTCGATGGCATCGCCGAATACTGCCGGAGCCACCGGATCGGGCGCATATCAGACCTCGTGGGTTCGTTTGAAACCGGGCCGCGGAACTGACCACGTTGCAATTCACGTACTCCTGATCTTTGCTATCGGTCTGGCTTCAGGCTGTTTCTCCAGGCCGAGGTATCGTACCGCGCCCCTTGAGACGGGCTCCGAAAAGACCACCGTAGAATCTCCCGTTATCTCCACCAAAGACGCTTTTCAGGTCGGCCTCGCTTCGTACTATGCGCACAAGTTCCACGGCCGTCCCACCGCCAGCGGTGAAATTTTCGATATGTACGGTCTTACCGCGGCGCACCGGGAGCTTCCGCTCGGTACCATCATCCACGTTACACATCTCGGAAACGGACGGAGCGTCAAGGTGAAGGTCAACGACCGCGGACCCTTCATCGAAGGCCGGATACTTGATCTTTCCCTGGGAGCTGCGCGTCGATTGGAAATGGTGGAGGAAGGGGTCGCGCGGGTCAAGATCCGAATCATCAAGCGCATCGACTGAGGATTCGGCGACGCGGCGATCGTGTTGCGGTGGAGTCCGCGGGGATTAATTCTCGCGGCCTGATTGACTTTGAGGAAGCGTGCGGAAGGCAAACTGCGCGATGAAGTCGATGCCCAGCAATCTGCCCATAACGCGGCCCTCTTCCAGGTTGATGACGCTCAGCCCCGGTCCGCCGCCGTCCAGAACCAGGGTGCCGATGTAGATGCGAGTGCCATCCGGCGCAACGCCGATCGTGGACGCTGCATCCCCCACTCGGAGACGTCTGGATATCAGATTGCGTTGTACGTCAATGGTCACGAGGAATCCCCCGGTGCGTGTCCCCGTCGACGCCACGTAGAGCGTTTGGCCGTCAGGTGAAAACGCCAGTCCCCGCGCTGAATCTCCACTCAATTGCAGGCCGCTCACGACCTGCTCCGAATCCAGATCCAGCACCGAAACGACACTGCGGTCGACGTTGGTCACGTACGCCCGTTTGCCGTCCTTCGTAATGCCGATCTCGCCCGGGACTCCGCCGATAATGATAGCGGCCGCGATTTCACCGCGTTCCACGTCGATGACCGATATGTCGCGGCTGTCGGCGTTCGCCACGTACAGCTTTCTGCCATCCGGTGTAATCGCTACGTCGATAGGTCTCTCGCCTACCGAAATCGTATCTACGGGAACCCGCGCGATCAGGTCCAGCACCACGAGCCGGTCGTGCCGTTCTTCCGTCACGTACGCGAAGCGCTCGTCGGGGCCAAGTACGACGCGACCCTGCGACTCGGTCGGGATTGAGAACAGCGCTTCGTGATTCTCATCGATGGCGAAGAGCCCGAATCCTTCCGATACATAGATTGAGCGTTCGCCCGCCGAGACCGCCATGCCGGTCGGTCCCCGAAACCTGAGATAATCCGAGAGCAGATGGGACTCGGAATCGATGACCGCCATCCCCCCCAGTAGAGGATCGAGCGCGTAGACGGCGTATCGCGACGACGCTCCGCCACGGGAACGGGCGCCGAATGCCGCACTGAAGGAGACGAAGTCTGGAAAATTAACGGTGCCGTCGCCGTTCAGATCCATCCTTGCGTCGTACCCCGTGTCGCCTTCCGCGGTGTTGAAGCTGCGGGCGAACATCAGGAAATCCGAAAACCCCACAACGCCGTCACCGTCAAAGTCCGCACCTGCGGCATCTGTAGAGCGATGAATGGTGGGACCTTCCGGACGCCAGATCAGCTCAGGGCTCTCCCCATGCGCGATATACGGGGAAGAAAGAAGAAAGAAGACGAAGAATCGCAACAGGTTGACGTATCCGGTCATGAAGCATCCTTCTTTTAATGACGCTCGGGCCCAGTCGGTATCCAGTCAACGGCCGTCAGCCGGACAATGCAGCGCGCGCAACACGGAGCATGTTGCCGCCCAGGATCTTGCGGATATCCGCATCCGGGTATCCGCGTTGCACCATACCCACCGTAAAGAGCGGCCAGTTGGTCCATGCCAGACTCTTCACCATATGTTCCTGACGCCAGTGTGCGTCAAATGCATCCGGCGGCCAGAAATACGCCCACCGTGGACGCCCCCGTGTACGCGGAGCCTTTCTCCGTTCCGTTTTGGAAGCGCGCGACGCGTACGCCGTATCCGTACCGATCGTCACATGATCGGCCCCGAACGTTCTGACCATGTAATCGACGTGATCCAGCAGGGCCTGTATGTCGCCGCTTCGACCCAGGAACGCGGGAATGCAGCAAATGCCCACGTAACCGCCCGTATCCACAATCGCCCGGATCACGTTGTCCGGTTTGCACCGCACATGTACGTTAACGGCGCAGCAGCCCGAGTGACTTGCCACCATGGGGACAGTGGACGCCCTGGCCGCCTCGAGGCTGGTCTGCCAGCCCGCGTGCGCCACGTCCACGATCACCCCCGTACGGTTCATTTCGGCGACCGCGGACCTGCCGAAATCGCTCAGCCCCGCGTTGGCCGGTTCGGCGCATCCGTCTCCCAGCATGTTGCGCCGGTTGTACGTCAGATGCATCATTCGAATTCCCAGTTGAAAGAAAATTCGGACGTACCTGAGTTCCTCCTCCACGGACACCCAGTCCTGTGAAAGCGGGACCCCGTTGCCACTCATGTAAAAACACTGCTTGCCCTGCTTCTTGGCTGTCTCGATATCCGCGGGGGTGGTGGCCCGCAGAAGGAAATCGCGCATGACGTCCGCCACATACGTAAAACGCGCGAGACGCTTGATCAGCCGTAAAGGCGCCTGGCCCTCCTCTCCGGCGTTCTGAGCGATGCATGTCACCCCGCTCGACCCCCAGGCTTCCTGGAACTCCGCACGCTCGTCCGGATCGGTTGCGCACCGGGTCATCGACATCTCCTCGTTCATGTCGTTGAGTTCCGCCTCCGAAGCACCGGCTTCGATGGCGGCCGCCATCGCGTCTCCGTCGATTGCGGCCCTGGGAGCGAATCCGTACGTGTCGCACACGATCGACTCCGCGTGCAGGGCCAACCCGTGTTCCAGTTCCTTCTTGCTCGGCTTCAAGATCCCAAGCGCAATCCGGCGTGCGTCTTCGATCTTTTCATTCATCATTCGTTCCTTTACCGTAAAGGTCCTCGAAATAAAGGATCTTCAGGAAATATACCATATCGTCCGCACGCGATCAACGACGAGATTTCAAAGAATGTCGAGGCCGTATCGGGCTGTTGCCGTGAACATGCGGTTGCGCCGCCATCGCGTCCGGCGCGAAAATCCCAAAAAAACCTTGCGTCTTTCAATTTTTCTCATACCTTTATGTGCCTTGGTCCAAGGGTCTCCTGACGGGAGAAGGCCTGAAATTCCCGTGCCGGGCGAGCGCGCGGGGAAATGACCGAATATCGCCGGAAATGGAGCATGAGAGAAGCCGCATGAACGAACCGCAAGATGTGCATGAAATGGACGAGAAATACGTCGCAGACCGTTCCAGCGACAGATTTGCAGCCTTGCTCGAAAGTGAACCGGACCAGGCGCCCGCACCGTTGCTTTCCGTGGGACAGCGGCTTTCGGGGCGCATTCAATCAATCGATGAATCCTCGGTTTTTGTGGACTATGGAGGCCGGAGTGAGGCCGTGGTCGACTTGCAGGAACTGAAGGACGAACAGGGTGAGGTCTCCTGCAGTGTCGGCGATACCATCGAAGCCTTTGTCGCCTCCGTGGAGAACGAAGTTCGATTGACCCTGTCCCGGCGCACCGGCAATGTCCAGATTCTGCGCCAGGCCTATGAAAACAGCATACCGGTAGACGGACGGGTAACCGGATTCAACTCCGGCGGTCTGGTCGTCAATCTCGGTGGCCGGAGGGCTTTCTGTCCGGTTTCCCAGATCGATACGGGTTACAGCAAGGACCTGGCCTCCTATGCAGGGCAGACGCTAACGTTCAAAATTGTCGAATTCCGGGGACGCGGCCGCAACATCGTTCTTTCACGCCGCGCTCATCTCGAGGCAGAGGCCGCCCGTCGCGCGGATGAGCTGCGCGAGAAACTCAACGAGGGCGCCGAAGTCACCGGCAAGATTACCAGGCTTGAACGGTTCGGCGCCTTTGTCGACCTCGGCGGCGTGGAGGGTCTGGTGCACATATCGGAAATTGCCCACAATCGCGTCGGGCATCCGAAGGACGTGCTCCGGTCCGGAGACGAAGTCAACGTGAAGATCCTCGAACTCAAGGGCCTCGGCGGAGACAAGGAGCGCATCTCTCTTTCCATAAAGGCGCTTCTGCCCGACCCCTGGGACGGCGCGTTGGAGAAATATCGGGAGGGAGAGGATATCACAGGCAAAGTCGTTTCAATCCAGCAGTTCGGCGCCTTTGTCGAAGTCGCTCCGGGTGTGGAAGGCCTGGTCCACGTGTCCCAGCTCGCCCGCAGCCGTGTGGCGCGGCCGGCAGACGTGGTTTCCGTCGGGCAGGAAGTTCGTGCCCGAATCCGGAAGATCGACCGGGACAAGAAACGCATCTCTCTTTCCATGCGCGACCTTCAGGAAGAAGAAAAGAAGGCGGTTGAAGTCAGGGAAATCGAAGCATTCAAGATCAAGGAAGACTCGTCAGACAACAAATCTGAAAGCGTTATGGCCGACGCCCTCCGACGGGCCGGATTGCTGTAGAACAGGATCCCGCATCCGATCCGGTCCGACGAGACCGCGACCTCGGAGAACGTCCGGGATCCCGACATGCCACTCTATAACACCGATCCGGAAGTCCTCCTCAAGGAAGTGCAGTTCCAGCCCTTTCGCGGCGGCGGACCGGGCGGCCAGAACCGTAACAAGGTTGAAAGCGCGGTCAGACTTGTACACCTTCCCTCCGGCATCAGGGTCGTTGCGTCCGAACATCGTTTGCAGGGACGGAACAGGGACCTCGCCCTCCAGCGTCTCCGGCGAAAACTCATCGGCCTGAACCACACGGCCAGACCCCGAATTCCAACCAGACCCTCACGTGCGTCCAGAGAAAAGCGCATGGAACAGAAACGCCGCCAGGCGCGAAAGAAAGCCCTGCGCCGCATTGTGGACGGGTCTTGACCGTAGCCCTCTGCGCGAGCGTCCCTTCAGCCCGCGCTCCCTGTTCCTTTTCCAGGAGACAGGCTGAGGCGGAAGCGCTCAGCGTCGTCCCCCGGACCCACGGTGCCATTCACCATAAATAATGAATCATATCGAGGGCTCATGCGTCTTACGAAACGTGGAAGGAATCGTTTCCGTTCCCGTAGGCGGATGGGGTGAATGCCTGTGCCAGACGGATCATCGTCGCTATGAACAATCGATCTTCTCTACTTACACGTATTTCCGTCAATAGACCCGTGACCATAACGGTGTGCCTGTTGGCGCTGCTCGTGATGGGCGCCGTGGGCTATTCCCGTATTGCGGTGAAAATGATGCCGGCGGGATTTGAGCCGCCGTTTCTGTGGTTGAGCGTCAGGTATCCCGGTTCGACAGCCACGCCTCAGGAGGTCGAACAACAGATAACGCGCCCCCTGGAGGAGCGCCTCCGGACAATAAAGGGAATCGAACAGGTCAGGACATACACGGACAGCCGGGGCGTCGGCGCGCCCCTCCGGTTTCAGCAGGATGCCGACATGACCATGGCGTACAACCAGCTGCGGGATCAGTTGGACCGGCTGAAACCGGACCTGCCGGAGGAAGTGCGAGATCGGATTTTCGTGTGGAAGTACAATGACGAGGGCTGGAATATCATGTGGATAGGCGCAGCCCTCGACTCCTCGATCGTAGACGTGTACCGGTACCTGGAAACCCATGTTCAACGACCTCTGGAACGCATCGAAGGCGTCGCCAGGGTGGAACTCTGGGGTGCGGACCCCAAAGAGGTGATGATCGAAATCGACCGTGACAAACTGGTCGCGAGGGGCGTGAGTGTCTACGAGATGGTCCAGAGGCTGCAAAGCGACAATTTCGCGCTCAAGAGCGGCTACGTGAACGAAGGGACGAAGAAATTCTACGTCCGTTCGCTCGCCAGGTATCGCAGTCTCGAGGAAATCGGCGATATTCCCGTCGGTACCCGCCAGGGCGGCGTCAGGCTGCGCGAAGTCGCGGACGTGGTCTACGATATTCCGGCCAGGAGCTGGTATCAGAGAATCGACGGTCAGCCGGCTTCGTCCGTGGGGATCAAAGCCGAGTCAGGAGCGGACATCGCCACGGTATGCGACCGTGTTTCGGAGGCGCTCATCCAGATCGAGAACGGGCCTGCCCTGGCCGGAAAGGTCCAATTCAACGTGTTCTTCAACCAGGGCGAACTCATCCGGGGGTCGGTTGCGACCCTGAGAAATACGGGCCTCTGGGGCGGTTTGTTTGCCGCGCTTGTCCTGCTGTTCTTCCTGCGTGTCATCCGAATGACGGCCATCATTACGCTATCGATTCCGCTTTGCGCGATGATGACTGTAACGGTGCTTTATTTCACGGGGTGGTCCCTGAATCTCATGACCATGATGGGTCTGATGGTAGGCGTGGGGATGGTTGTGGACAATGCGGTCGTGATTCTGGAGAACATCTACCGCCGGAGGGAGAAGGGTGAATCGCCGAAACACGCGGCCGTTTCGGGCGCGAGCGAAGTCGCAATGGCGATTACCATGGCAACGCTGACCACCGTCGTCGTCTTTCTGCCACTCATGCTGATGACCGGCAACGTGGGGATGACTTTCTATCTTTCCCGGATGGGGGTTCCTGTAATCGTAATGCTGGTGGGGTCGTTGTTCGTCGCGCTGCTGATCATCCCGCTGGCTTCGGTGCGATTCGGGGGCGGCCGCGTCAAGCCGGACTCGAAATCCATCGGCTGGACCCGGATGCGATACGGCCGCGTGCTGAAATGGGCGCTGAGCCACCGCCGGGACGCCATATTGATCCTCCTCGCCGTATTTGCAACCATTTCGATACCTGCCGGCAAGATGAAACGTTCGGATGCCTCCCGGGGAAACATCAACGATATTGGCATCAATATTCGAACGCCCCGCGATTTCACAACGTATGAAACCTTCGAATTGATGAACGAAGTGGAGGAATTCCTGGATTCCAAGCGGGAGGCGTACGGCATCCGAACGATCCGGTCCTGGTTCCGCAAGACCCGCGGGAACTTCCGGATCTATCTGGATTCGGATCCCAATGAGGCGTGGTGGTACGTCGCGTACAAGAACGTGAGATCCGGTCTGGGCGTTCCGGTGGACAACACGATGGAACGTACGGAGGTCATCAAGGACCTGAAGAAGAACATGCCCAAATACGTGGGGGTCCGCATCGGCGTGGAAAGCCGGGCCCAGGGAGGAGGCGACCCTTCGGTTTCCGTCTACCTCTACGGTGACGACACCGAGGCGCTGGCGGGTCTGGTAACCGAAGTCGAGCGCCGGCTCAGGGCGATACCTTCGGTCGTGAACGTGGACTCGGACCTGGAGCGATCCACCGACGAGGCGCAGGTCCACATCGACCGCGAGCGGGCGAGGCGCTACGGAATTTCTCCGCAGGTGGTTGCCCGGACGCTGGCCTTCACCATGCAGGGCGTGAGCCTGCCCCGCTTCCAGTCCGGCGATCGGGAGGTGCCTACGCGACTATACCTAGAAGAGGCGGACCGGCAGACGCTGCATCACCTCAAGAGTTTCATGTTCAGGTCGGCATCGGGCGAGGAGATCCCGCTTTCCGAACTGGCCAGCTTCAAGGTTACGCCGGGGCGCGGTCGAATTCGGCGGGAAGACGGAAAGACGCGTCTGGAGGTGAAGGCGTTTACGACAAAGGACGATCTCAAGAGCCTTTACGCCGAAATCGACAGGGCGATGACCGGTTTTGAATTGCCGAGGGGGTATTCGTGGAACAAGGGAGAACGGTTCGCCCGCTTCCGGGAGTCCGATAACGATACGATATTTGCGGTGGTGATGGCCGTTACGTGCGTCTTTCTTCTGATGGGCGTGCTGTTCGAGTCCGTAGTCCTGCCGTTCTCGGTGTTGTTTTCCATTCCGTTTTCATTTCTGGGGGTGTACTGGACCCTCTATCTGACCGGTACGCCGATGGACATGATGGCCAGTATAGGTATGATCGTGCTGATAGGGGTGGTCGTGAACAACGCCATCGTGTTAGTCGATATGATCAACCGGATGCGCCTGGAGGGCATGAGCCGCACAGAGGCCATTCTGGAAGCCGGACACAACCGGTTTCGCCCCATTCTGATGACAACGTTCACCACGGTGTTCGGCCTGTTGCCAATGGCATTGGGCAACAGCAACCTTATCGGGATTCCCTATGCGCCGCTGGGACGGACTATGATGGGCGGGTTGTTCGTTTCGACGTTTATGACCCTTCTGCTTGTGCCCATCTGCTATACGCTGCTGGACGACCTGCGGACGTTTCTGAAAGGAGTCGTTCGAGCCGCGTTTTTCCGCCCCGCCATTGGCGAACAGACGGCGGACGATTGATCGTTCGGGCGAGCCGGCCCGGGTTTTCCCCGTGGCCGGTGTTTGATCTTCAGGACACCAGGCCGGAGGTGCGACCCTCCGGCGTTTTCCTGTACATGTCTCGGAGGGGCCGGGGTTGAAGTGGTGGTTATAGTACGTTATATTGTGTCGTTCGTTTGCCGGCCGATCTTGTCGGATTCGGCGTGACAACGCCTGCGCGATGGGCGGTTGCAGCCCCGTTCTTTGCCTGGCGAAACATCCTGATACGCCCCCGGACATATGGAGATTCCGTGAATTTCAGGCCCTGTATCGATCTGCGCGGCGGGCGCGTGGTGCAAATCGTGGGCGGATCGTTGGTCGGCGGCGCCGAACCGGCGACAAACTTCGAAACAGGCCGGTCCGCGGCCGACTACGCGAAGATTTACAGAGCGGACAATCTGCGGGGAGGTCATGTCGTCATGCTGGGACCGGGCAATGAGTCGGCCGCGCTGTCCGCGTTATCCGCCTTTCCCGGCGGGCTCCAGGTAGGCGGGGGCATCCGTCCCGAAAACGCGCGACGATATCTGGATGCCGGCGCCAGCCATGTCATCGTCACCTCGTATGTGTTTCGGGACGGGCGAGTAGACACGGATCGGCTGGACCGGATGGTGCGCGCTGTCGGTCGGAACCGGCTGGTGCTGGATTTGAGCTGCCGGCGTCGAGGCGGCGCGTATCTGGTGGTGACCGATCTGTGGCAGCGTTTTACCAGTGTCCGGGTGGACGGACCCACGTTGAACCGGCTTTCGTTCTTCTGCGACGGGTTCCTCGTGCACGGGGTGGACGTAGAGGGCAAACGGCAGGGGATCGAGGACTCATTGGTGGAACTGCTGGGCGCCGAGTCGCCAATTGAGGTGACATATGCGGGCGGCGCACGGGGCCTTGAAGATCTGGATCGCGTGGAAAAACTGGGGAAGGGTCGCGTGGGACTGACGATCGGCAGTGCGCTGGATCTATTCGGCGGCAACGTGCCCTATGCGGAGGTCGTGGCCTGGCAGCGGCGGCGAGAACGGCCGGCGCGAGTCTCGTAATCGGGTGTGCGAACGATCCTGCCCCTGTCAGTAACTCGAGCGGACTGCTAATTCCGGTGGAGAATCCCGTGGCGACATTCCGGGAGATAGGAGAATTCGGCTTTATCGAGCGAATCGGGGCAGCCGGATTGCCCCGGGCCGTCGACGTGTGTTGCGGGATCGGGGATGATTGCGCCGTATTGGCGTGCGAAAACGACCGAGTGCGGCTTATCACGTCGGATCTGATGGTGGAAGGCGTGCATTTCGTGGTCGAGCGGACCGATCCGGACTGGTTGGGTCACAAGCTGCTTGCAGTGAACCTTTCGGATATCGCGGCGATGGGCGGAGAGCCTCGAGAGGCGGTGGTTTCGCTGGCGGTTCCCCCGGATCTGGACGTGGGGTTTATGGAACGCGTCTATCGAGGATTGCGCGAATTGGCGTCCCGTTTTGGCGTAAACGTCGTTGGCGGCGACACAACGCGGAGTACGGGGCCGCTGGTCATGAATCTGACGCTCACGGGCGAAATGGACCGGGATCGGGTGTGCTACCGTTCCGGCGCAACCCCGGGTGATCTGATCTACGTGTCGGGCACGCTCGGGGATTCCGCGGCAGGCTTGAAGCTGGCGCTGGGCGAGGCAGTCGCGTGTTCTGAGGAGGACCGCGAGTTTCTGCTTCGCAGACACCACCGGCCGGAGCCCAGGGTGGCGTTGGGTCGCGGGCTAGCGGCGACGGGCGCCGTTACGGCGATGTTGGATCTCTCGGATGGGATGGCTTCGGACCTGCGGCATATCTGCAGGCAAAGCGGGGTTTCCGCGGTGATCGACGGGACGACACTACCCGTTTCACCTGCGTTCAGGCGATTTTCCGAGCATTCGGATGCCGGCGCCCGATTCCTTGAAATATCGGGCGGTGAGGACTATGAACTGCTGTTTACGGTGGCGCACGAGAGGAGAGAAGACGTCGAAGCGCTCGGTGCCAGGTTGGGTATTTCCTGCGTCGGGCGGATCGTACCGGGTGACGGGCGCGTTTTTCTCGAGAATCAGAAGGGCGCGAGGTCGGAGCTGAAAGCGCGCGGCTTCGAGCATTTCTGAGTTTCTCGTGCTCTCTGTATGATTGTCTGAACCCGGTCAGTCGAGTTGCGGCAGCGTGGATGGAACCGGAACGAATACCATGTCCCGAAATCCTGAGTCGAATGGAGCCATCAACCTGAACGTGCCCGTTACCGGGATGAGCTGCGCGGCCTGCGCCGCCCGCATTCAGGAGGGATTGCGAGCAACTCCGGGTGTCGACGAAGCGACCGTCAACTTCGCTACGGGAGATGCCACCGTGCAACTCAGTGACGGCGTGTCCGGCACGAAGCGGGTTATTCGTGAAATCGAAAGTCTCGGATACGGGATACGCACCGAAGAGACAAGACTTGCCGTGAGCGACATGAACTGCGCCGCCTGCGTGTCCGCAATTGAGAACGCGTTGACGGGGGTTCCCGGCGTCGTGTACAGCGAGGTCAACCTCGCGGCCCGTCACGCCACGGTGCGCCATTTCGCAGTCCCCGATTCCACTCTGACGCGTGCGGTAATCGATGCAGGGTACGGCGCGACAGTCATGAAACACGCCGCCGCGGAGGACGAAGGAGCACGGAGGGAAGAACAATCGGAGCGCGGCTCGGTTCGGCTGCGATTCGTCCTCGCCGCGGTGCTGTCAACGTTGATCATGGGCGTGGGTATGCTGCACGAGGCGCTGGGAGCGCAGGTTTCTATCCGGCAGGTCCACCTTCTGCTCTTTCTCCTGGCGACTCCCGTGCAATTCTGGTGCGGCTGGCGCTTTCTGAGGGGGTTCTGGAGCGGACTGCGGCGCAGGACGGCCGACATGAACAGCCTTATCGCCGTCGGGACGCTGGCGGCCTACGGCTACAGCGTCGCAGGCGTCTTTTTCCCCCGGTCGGTTACCGGGCCCGGCGAGCCTGTCAGTGTCTACTTTGACACATCCGCTATGATCATCACCCTCATCCTCCTGGGCCGGCTGCTGGAGATCCGGTCCCGCGGCCGCGCCGCCGACGCCATCCGTGCGTTGATGGATCTCCGTCCCGAGACGGCGTGTGTCCTTAGAAACGGCGAGGAGACGCTTGTTCCTGTAGAGGACGTCGCCGTGGGCGACCTCATACGTGTTCGGCCCGGCGACAGAATCCCCGTAGACGGTGTCGTGCAGGAGGGGCGATCGAGCGTGGATGAATCCGTGATTACGGGAGAGAGCATGCCCGTTGAAAAAGCCAGCCAAAGCCGGGTACTGGGGGCAACACTCAACACGACCGGGAGTTTCACCCTCCGCGCCACACAGGTCGGCGCCGAAACGGTGCACGCCCGGATCGTTCGGATGGTTCGCCGGGCCCAAGGCTCGCGCGCGCCCGTTCAGCGGATCGCAGACCGGGTTGCCGGGGTCTTTGTGCCGGTCGTTTTCGGCATCGCCCTGCTCACGTTCGCCCTGTGGTGGTTCGCCGGTTCCGGATCCGCTGTCTCGAACGCGTTGCTGAACGCCGTTGCCGTCCTCATTATCGCCTGTCCGTGCGCGCTGGGCCTGGCCACACCCACGGCCATTCTGGTCGGCACCGGTCGGGCGGCGGAGCTGGGTGTCCTCATCAAGGGCGGTTCGGTCCTGGAAACCGCCCACAGCCTCGACACGGTCGTCCTGGACAAAACCGGCACCCTCACAACCGGAAGACCTGCGGTTACGGATCTCGTCACGACAGGCACATGCTCGGAATTGGATCTGCTCAAGTTGGCCGCGTCTGTCGAGCAGGGCTCCGAGCACCCCCTCGGAGAAGCCATCCGGAACGCGGCGCGGGAACGGAAACTGTCCGTTGAAGAACCCCTGGAATTTGAAGCCCTTCCCGGGCAGGGTGTACGCGCAAAAAAAGCCGGCCGCACCATTCTGCTGGGCAACCGACGGTTCGTGGAAAGCCAGGCTGTCATATCTGACGACCTGGATGCGAAGGCGGCTCGTCTGGAAGCCGGCGGCAAAACCGTCCTTTTCGTCGCCGTCGACGACCGGTTGGAAGGTCTTATCGGCGTGGCCGACATTCTGAGGCCGGAGGCGGTCCGTGCGGTCGCCGATCTCAAGTCACTGGACCTGACGGTCATCCTCCTGACGGGAGACAACGCGAGAACCGCGGTCGCCGTCGCGGAACAGGCGGACATTCCCCGGGTCATTGCCGGGGTCATGCCCAATGAGAAAGCCGCCCGAATCGAGGAATTGCAGGACGGGCGGCATTGCGTGGCCATGGTCGGAGACGGCGTCAACGACGCGCCTGCACTGGCGACCGCCGACGTTGGCATTGCCGTCGGCACCGGGACCGCCGTTGCCATGGAAAGCGCGGATATCACGCTCATGTCCGGCAGCCTCACCGGAATCGAGACAGCGATCCGCCTTTCCGGGCGAACCATGCGCACGATTCGCCAGAACCTTTTCTGGGCGTTCGCCTACAACGTCCTGCTGATTCCGGTGGCGGCTCTCGGCCTTCTCAATCCGCTCGGCGGACCCATGGTGGCAGCCGGCGCCATGGCGCTGAGCTCCGTCTCGGTAATCTCGAATTCGTTACGGATCAGGGGATTCATGAGACAGGCGCGTGGCCGCGGGAAGAACGTGGATGCCCGTTAGAGCGGATGAATCCCGGCGCCGGCGTTCGGAATTCAAACGATTCTCGAACATTCATCTCCGTTTTTTCGCGTACGCCAGGATTCCCTTAACGACTCGATCCGCGTTCTGCTCGCGTATCGGATGACGTCGAATCAGCCAGGCCTCGTGCGTGTGGTGGACGTTGTGAACTTCAACGAGGATTTCGGCGTGGGCCAGATTGTTCCGCAATACCGCGAGGTTCCGCCCCCGATCCCCGGCAGGCAGGTTCGCCTGGTGCAGGGCCGAACGCATGACGCGGGCGAAAGATCTGGAACGGCTGTCAATCCTGCCCCGCCGTTTGTGATAGATCACCAGCGGTCCCCTCGGACGTCCGGGGGTGTTATCCGCGTGCAGCGAGACGAACAGACTCCTGTCCCTGCGCGCCTTCTTGAAAAAACGGTTCGCCACCCGGACTCGCTGTGAGAGATTGGCGCTCCTGGGCCGTACCTTTTCCGAATTTCTCCGGTTGTACCGCTCATCGTTGTAGACTTCGTTCTGTTCATGGACAAACGTTGTGCTGGCCGGAAGATTGTCCCGAATCAGATGATTGGGGCTGATCACCGTCAATTCTACCTCAGCCCCCAGAAGCCGAAGCCTTTTGTACATCCGCAACGCGATGTCGTAGACATATTCATCCTCGACCACGTATACCCGTTTTTTCTTGCCTGTTGTATTCGAAACGATCGCTCCGGGATCAATACCCCCATGCCCGGGGTCCAGTACAATACGCCAGCCCTTCAGAGGCTGCCGTCTTTTTTTCGGGGCATTGGCGAGAATCTGTGCGTCAAAGGATTGCAGGAGTGTTCGGGCGCGCGCATAGTCCGTCCTTGGTGACGAGCGCGAGGGTTCCCGATAGTTCCGATGCTTTTGCTTGTCCGCCCTGGGCTTCCGGTAGTAGTAAGGTCCGTTCTCCGAAGTATATTTGACAATCCCTTGCGTCAAACGGAGTACCTGACCCGGATAGACGTTATTGGACCGCAGTTTGTTGATCCGCTTGATCGCGCCAATGCTGGTCTTGTATTGCCTGGCAATCGACCACAAGGAATCGCCCTTTCGCACCTTGTGGAACAACGAGAGTCCGGCAAGGGGACTTGAGAACAACATGATCATGCAGAGTCCGGCGCTCAGCATTCGCAATTGTCTGTACTTGTCCATATTGGCCGACTCACACGGAAGCTCGGATAATCCTGCAGTCAAACCGATCGTTGAGGTTTGAGGACCCCAAACTTTACGCCATTTGTCCGAAAAAGACAAGTCGGCTATGGATGGGAACGAGCCTCGGGAGATGGAATCAAGTCGGTCCTTTTCGCCTTCCGTACGGTGTTTTACACCAATAGCCCTGGTCGATCTCATTCCGGCCTACGGAATAAATCTATATAAAACAGTCATTTAATCAATATGTCGGTTTTTTGTGATGCGGGCACGGTCCTTGCAATATGTGGTCGGAAGATCGGCGGATGAGTGTGTGAACGTGGATTTTTTTAACCGTCGCGGGCTACGGACACCCGCAATAGAAAGGAGCAAGACCATGGCCAAGGGGATATTCTCCAGAATGGCTGACATCATCAAGGCCAACATAAACGACCTTCTGAATCGCGCGGAGGATCCGGAAAAGATGATCCGGCAGATGATCCTCGAAATGGAGGAGGCCGTTAACAAGGCGACGGCGTCCGTCGGTACGGCCGTGGCCAACGAGAAACGCCTGGAGCGTCAACTTCTGGATAAGACGGACCAGATCGAGGCGTGGCAGAAGAAGGCCGAACTTGCCGTGGAATCCGGCGAGGACGACCTCGCCCGGCGCGCGCTGGAACGCAAGGCCACGCTGGAGAAAGCCGCCGCGGACCTGGAAGTCGCGTTCAACGAAAGCCACAAGACTTCCGATCAGCTCAAGAAACAACTGGGGCAGCTCAAGTCCAAACTGGACGAGGCACGCACCCGCCAGGGCGCTCTCATCGCGCGGCGACGCGCCGCACAGGCGCGGAAGCAGATCGCCCAGGGCCTATCGGGTGTCGGCGACGACGCCTTTTCCAGCTTCGAACGATTTCGGAGCCGGGTTGAAAACGAAGAAGCCGAGGCTTCCGCACACGCGGAAATCGCGGGTGAAGATCCCTCGCTCGACGACACGTTCGAAAAGCTGGAACGACGGAACACCGTGGAAGAGGAACTCGAGGCGCTGAAGAACAAACTGCGCAAATCCGATGCGTGAATTTCAGAAAACCCTGGACAAGATTGCGTACGAGATCGACAGGACGATGCGCGACGCAACAGAGGCATGGCGTGATTTCAAGAAAACCCGTCCCGCGCGGCAAGAGCCGGGAAGGACTCGTCACCCCCGTTCGCGTCGGCTGTCCCTCCGATTCTCAGATCTGGCCACTGACGGGAGTTGTGCTATGCGATACGCCTTCGCGCTGCTGCTGAAAGTCACGGCGATTCTGTTCGTTTTCGGCGGTCTGACGGGCATGGTCATTTCCGGCTTCCGGTCGTCCGGTTTCATCCTGAGCCCCCTCGATATTATCATGGGTATGGCCGTAATCTCGTTCGCGCTGGCTTTCTGGCTGGCCGGCCGCAGGGTCCAGGTGTCGGCCGAGCACATGCGGTACGCGCAGTATCAACACCGCCTGCTCAGGCTCGCACGCGAGAAAGGCGGCAGCCTCACCGTCCTGGAGGCTGCGACCGACGGGAGGATGACCGTGGGAAAGGCGGAGGAGATCCTCGGTGCATTGGCCGTCGGCGGCAGCGCCGAGGTACGGGTGTCGGAGTCCGGCATCGTTGTGTATCACTTTCCCGGAATTGAACATGGATCTGAAAAATACCGGGCGAAACCGGTGGATGAACTTTGATACATTCAATATTTACGGAGGGATGTCATGTTTGAAGTCGGTATTGGCGTTGCGCTGATCGTCCTTGCCGTGGCGGTCCTCAAATATGTGGAGCGTCAGACGAAGGGTACCGTCCCCGGCAAGGTCGAGGAGCGCCTGAATGCCCGCCTGGACGACCTTGACAGGAGGCTGACCGATATCCAGGAAATCATGATCGCGATCGACGAAAAGCTGAATCGTAAAGGCTCGGGTGGCGCGTCGTGAAATGCGCCATGGTCACCGGATTGCATGAAGAACTATCCATCAGCATCGGAATCAAACATGCTCAGAAGTTGTTTTTAAATTACCGGTGAGTTCCCGAGCACGAGCGAAAAAGCGGCGGTCAAGGCGGGAAGATCCGACCATATTTGTCTATACGGGTGGATTTGACCAACGCCGACCGGCGCTTTTGCAGCCGTGCGAAGACCGCTGGGAGTTTTAAAACAGCTTCTCAGGAAACGGGGCATCGAATCATGAACACACAGAATATCAGCGTCGGCGGGCGGACTCAGGATGGGACGGCCGTTGTCTCCATTTGCGGCGACCCGATCGCCCTCCCGGAGGCGGCGCCGCTCCGACGCGAAATATCGAACCTTGTGGACAGCGGCGCTCGCACCGTCGTGGTTGACCTTTCGCGCGTGAACCTCCTGGGCGCTGCAATGCTTGGTGAACTGGCGATGGGCCTGAAGACCACCAGAGACGCCGGTGGCGACCTGAGGCTGAGCGGCGTTTCCCGTCGTATTCGAAAAGCCCTCGCAGTGACCGGACTCTCACGGTTCTTCAAGCAATCCGAGATTCGAAACGGTGCGACGGAAGCCACCGGCCGAAACAAAACCGGCGTCTGAACAACGACTGCAAGCCAAAGGAGGGATCCTGATGACCCGGGAGTTCGTAGCAAAAGGCGCAATCGTCTTTATCCTGTTTTGTCTTGGTGCGGTAACTCTGAAATTCCTCTTCGGGGACCCTCTCGCACCGGCTTACGAATTCGGATTCAGGCGTTTCGTCATGGATATCGCGCTGGGAATTCTGACAATCTCTGTGATCCTTGCCGTGTCAATCCTTGCGATTGGCAGTGTCGTGATATTCCTCAGACGACGTACCGGCGGCCGGACCCGAGGAGCTGATGCCGGAAAGACAGAAGCGGTCAACGCCCGGCTGAACGACCTGGAACGGAGAATGACGGACGTTCAGGATGTACTGATTTCCATGGACGAAAAACTCGGCAGGGCGGAAGGCAACAGACCCGGGGGCTGATCGGCAATCGGTCCGGACAATGCCCGGGCAAACCAGACATTGAGCGGTCTCCAGGCTTCTTCCGGAATTCAATCAGGATTTTATCATTAACTGCAGCACTCCGAACGTGAAAGGAAAACCCATGCTCGCGAAAGTCCTCGGAATCATCCTTATCGCCATCGGCGCGTACCTCGGTATTTTCGAAGCGATCAAGCTCATCGGCATGTCACTGGAAATCGTGTTTTTGCTCCTCAAGCTGCTTGTGTCGTTTGTCCTGATCTACGTGGGTTACCGACTGCTTACCGGCGACTCCAGATAGCAAACCGACCCTTCTAAAGGAAGTCCCATAAATGAAAAACGAACGATATCTGGTCCGGCGGGCAATCGAAGGTGACGCGGCCGCCTTCGGCGTCCTTTACCGGGCCTGCCACGAACAGATCTATGCCACAATGGTACGTCGCACAAGCGATCCTGAAACCGCGCAGGATCTCGTGCAGACCGCGTTCTTGAGGGCATATACCGCCCTTGGCTCCTATCGGGGCGATGCCGCGTTCACAACATGGCTTACCCAGATCGCCCTGAACGTCCACAAGTCCCACTTCCGCAAACAGCAGGTGCGCCGGCGGTGGACAATGGTAACCGAAGATCCGGCCGCACTGGTGGAAGCCACGCGCCTGCCCGCCGTCGGCGAGAATCCAGAATCCACGGTGGAGCGTAACCAGCGGCGTGAACTCGTGAGAAAGAGCATTCATGCATTGCCTCCAAGATATCGCGAAGTGATCTGGATGCGTTATGTTCGCGACTGGTCCTACGAGGAAATTACCCGGGCACTGCAGATTCCAATGGGGACGGTCAAGACCTGGCTCAACCGCGGACGCTACCAGCTGAAAGGCGAATTCAGAAAACGGGGACTGGTACCCTCCTGAGTTCGCACGCCTTGAAGTCCCTGACCATCCCCGGCGCCCGGGAGGGAGTTTTCGGCGCTTGTAACGGCGTCGCAATCGGGGCGAAACCGTCGGCAGACAATAATCCGCGGCAAGCCATCGTGGGCGAAAACCATCGCGAATTTGTGTTGACTCAGAGAATATTCCATATCACATTTCGCGGCGCAGGCCGCCTGCGGGACAGAACACAAAGCGTTTGTCCTCAGGCAGGAGACCATTGGCGCAAATTCAGTGAGATTTGAAGAAGGGGGCCGGAGATGGATGCCTGGTGGATGGAACTGACCGTACTCAACCAGATTTTCTACGTCGTGGCGATTTTCTTCAGTGCGTTTTTCGTCTGGCAACTCCTGGCGGCTTTGCTCGGTCTGGGTGGAGGCGCAGACGCGGGGGTCTCCGGAGATGCGAACGTCGGCGACTCCGGGCCGGAGTTCAACGACGGTACGGTTGCCTCTTTCAAACTGCTTTCCATCCGGTCCCTCATTGCCTTTGGCATGCTGTTCGGGTGGGCGGGCGCCCTGTATCTCCAAAGAGGCCTGGAGGTTCGAACCGCCCTTGTCTACGCGCTTGTATGGGGCAGCGCGGGAATGGCGGTCGTGGCCTATTTCTTCCACGGTATCCGGCAGCTTACCGAGACTGGAAACGCCAGCCTGGATACGTGCGTTGGCACGTCGGGGGAAGTATATCTGGATATACCGGAAGGCGGCACGGGGCAGGTCAGGGTGATGGAGAGCGGGACGGTCGCTTACGTAACCGCCCGCGGAAAAAACGGCATGCCGGTCTCTGCAACGACGCCGGTGCGCGTTCTCCGGGTTGTGAGTGCCACCACGCTTGAGGTTGAGCCCCTGAAATCATGAGTAGCTGCACGTACTTGAGAACTGCAGCCGGCACCGTAATTCTCCGTGAAAGAACCTGTTCAACGGTGTAATATTCAGTCGAGGAGGGATTGCAATGGCAACGGAGACGATTCTGACAATCATATTGCTGTTGGTTGTGTTTCTTCTCTTCGTGACGTTTATTTCCAGGTACAAGCGGTGTCCTTCCAACAAGATACTGGTCGTCTACGGAAAAACCGGAAAGGGGGCGGCAAAATGCGTCCACGGGGGCGCGGCCTTCGTTCTTCCGCTCCTGCAGGACTATGAATACCTGGACCTGGAACCGTTTGTCGTTCCCATAGACCTGGACAACGCGCTTTCTCAGGAAAACATCCGTGTTTCCGTTCCCACAACCGTCACCGCGGCGGTTTCCAATCAGGCGGGCGTGATGCAGAATGCGGCGATCCGACTCCTGGGCCTATCCCGCGAACAGATCCAGAGCCAGGCGCAGGACATCATCCTGGGCCAGATGCGGGCGGTGATTGCCACGATGCAAATCGAAGAAATCAACCGGGACCGGCAGGCGTTTATGTCCAAGGTCAATGAAGCCGTGTCAACCGAAATGGAGAAAATCGGGCTGGCCGTGATCAACGTGAATATCAAGGATATCGAAGACGAAAGCGGTTATATCAAAGCCCTCGGTCAGAAGGCGGCCGCCGAAGCCATCAACCAGGCGGCTATCGACGTGGCCGAGCAGGAGAAAATGGGCAAGGTGGGTGTTGCCGAGCGGGAACGGGACCAGCGCACGGACGTGGCTGCAGCGAATGCGGCGGCGGAAATCGGCGAGGCGGAGGCCGCCAGGGACAGGCGCCAGAGGGTTGCCGCCCTCGAATCCGAGGCCCAGATAGGTGAGGCGGAGGCCACCAGGAACAAACGTCAGATGGTCTCTGTTCTGGATGCGGAAGCGGTCCAGGCCGAGACGGAGGCCGATTCAAAGAAGGCCGGCTACATGGCGCAGCAGACAGTGGCAGAGGAGGTCGCGCGTCAAAAGGGACAGGAGGCCGCCAAGGCCGCCGACGGCGCCATCCGGGTGGCCCAGGAAACGGCGGAAAGAGAGGCAGAGGACGCCCGGGCGCTACGCGAAGAAGCTCGCCTTAGAGCCGAAATCGTCGTAGAAGCCGAGGCGCAAAGACAGAAGCTGGTCGTGCAGGCCGAGGCCGAGAAAGCCCGGAAGACACTCGTGGCCGAAGGCGAAGCCGCCGCGATCCTGGCCGAGCGGAGGGCGGAAGCGGAGGGCACCCAGGCCATTCTGGATGCCAAGGCCGAGGGTTATAAGGAGTTGGTTGCCGCCTGCGGCGGAAAAGACCAGGCTGCCGCCGCTTTCCTCATCGTCGAACGGCTGACAGAGGTCGCGGGAATTCAGGCCGAAGCCATTCAGAATCTGCCGCTGGAGAAGATCGTGGTCTGGGACGGCGGCAACGGACAGGGAGGGATGTCCAATCTGGGGCAACGTCTGATGGGCGCGATTCCTCCCATGCACGAACTGGCAAAGGTGGCGGGTCTGGAACTGCCGGAGTTTCTGGGCAAGCTGGCAGGCGGGGTGAATCCGGCGGACGGTAATGAAGCCAAAACCGGAGAGTCCTCCGAATAAACCCGATTAGTCATGGAGTAACCGGTTGACCAAATCTGACATTTCAGACAATGGTCCGGCGCCGTCCGACCGTATAGGTATCGTTCGGACTCTTCCGGAATCCCCGAATGCAGAAGCACGAAGGCACTGCCGCGACGGCGATTCCGCGTTGGAAACCGGGGACCTGTCGAGAGCTGAGGCAGCTTACGCTACGGCGTTGAGTCACGACGCCGGCAACCTTCGCGCGCTCCACAACCTGGGTGTCGTCCACTACAGCAGGGGCAGCTGGCAGCATGCGATCGCAAGCTTCGAGCGCGCGCTCGGAATGACCAATGACAATTCGGACCTGCACTTCAAAATCGGTATGTGCCTGATCAAGACGGGCGCCAAGGACGCATCGGAGGCCTTCGAGTCCGCCATTGCGGGTAAGCCGGACCATCTTGAGGCGTATTTTCAACTGGCGCTGTTGCGGGCGGAGGGCGCGGAATCGGGGTCCAGGGGTCGGCAACAGGCTGTCGAAATGCTTCGTTACATTCTGCAGACAGTGGATCGCGGCGTGCCCTACGGCAACGTCGACGGTACCTGCTTCCTCCTCGCCAGCTTTCTGGACGACCTTCCGGAGAACATCGATGAAGCGATCGCTGTATACCGGCGCGGGCTGGAAGCGAATCCGCTGTTCGCACCGGGTCACAACAATCTCGGCGTTCTTCTCATGCAATCAGGTCAGACGCTTCAGGCCCTGGGTGCATTCAAGATCGCCATTCAGCTCGAGCCGGATTACGCGCTGCCCTACAGGAACCTGGCACATCTCCTGTTCGATCACAAGAATTCAGCGCAGATGGAGCAGGAATATACGTCTATTATCGAAGAATTCGGCGCAAAAGCCGCCTCGGTTCTTGCGAGGTTGTCCCTCGAGCTCATCGACATGGGACGCGTGCAGGTGGGTGAGAGCCTGTACACGCGCGGCCACCAGATAAAGAACCTGATGGGTCTGGTGGGAAGCCGTACACGCCGGCTGATTCGAAAGGTCCCGAAGGACAACACGGTACTCGATGGCCTGAACGAAATCGCCCGCGATCAGGAAAACATATATGATCAGTGGGTCGCCTACCTGCGCAGCATGAAACAGGACCCGTTGAATCCCACACTGGTCGATATTCCGTTATTGTTGCGCAACATCAAAAAGACGGTCTCGAGCCGGGCCGGCGGTATGTTGCTCCGCTTCGCATTCGAACCGCATGTTCCCCAGGTCAAGGTCGACCCCGGAATGTTGCGTGAAGCCGTCACCAACCTGATTCTCAACGCACTGGACGCCGTGGACGAGGATGGCGCGGTCACGGTACAGGCCGGTTACGACAACAAGCGGGCGTCGGTGTTCATCGAAGTGGAAGACGACGGGCCGGGCATATCCGAAGAGATCCAGGGCCGGATCTTCGATCCGGGGTTCTCAACCAAGGAAAAGGGCAATGGATTCGGCCTCAGCATCTGCTCACGCATCGTATCCGCCCACAGGGGAAACCTGCGCATGATCAGCCGGCCGGGCGCCGGGGCCGTGTTTCGCATCGACATTCCAGTGGACTTCGAGCTCGTTTCCGAAACCGAAAGCATCGGCTGGAGCGGCGAACCCATAGCTGCTTCCAGGCTGCCTCTGGCCGAGGAATTCATTGAGTAAGCCATGAACGCGCAAATTGTCGTCGCGGATGACCAGTCCGAAATTCTGGGCATGCTCACGCGAAGCCTTCAGGTGGACGGCCGGATCGTGAAGGCTTTCCCCACCGGCAGAAAGGCCTTTGCGTACCTGCGAAAGCACGTTTCGGACGTTGACATGGCCATTCTGGACATCGACTTTGGACCGGCCGAGCCGGACGGCCTCGAAATTCTTCGTCAGATTCGCGGTCTGGCACCCGATCTGCCGGTTATCATCCTCACGGGCAAAGGCACGGTGGAGAACGCCGTCGCCGCCCTGCGCATGGGCGCTTCCGACTTTATCGAGAAAGATTTCTATATAGAAGACCGACTTGAACTCAGCCTCGAAAAACTCGACCGCGTTCTTGCCGTACTCAAGGAGAACGCTCGCCTCCAGGCCCGGGTCAAAGATCTGGATCGGGAGAACCGATTCTATCGTGACGAATTCGGCAAGAAATACAGGACGGTCAACGCAAGCTCACAGATGATCCGGATCATGCAGCAGGCGGAGCGAGTCGCTTCCATCCCCCGACCGGTTCTGGTCCTCGGTGAACCCGGCACCGGAAAGGAACTCGTGGCCGCCGCGATCCACTACGGAGGGGTGCGTAGAGATCGTCCGTTCGTCAAGGTCAACTGCGCGGCACTCTCAGCAAACCTGCTCGAAAGCGAGCTCTTCGGACACGAAAAGGGCGCCTTCACCGGGGCCACTGAAGCCCGGCCGGGCCGGTTTGAAGCGGCAAACGGAGGCACGTTGCTGCTGGACGAGATCGGCAATACCACGCCGGAGTTCCAGCAGAACGTCCTGCGCGCCATTGAATATCAGGAAATCCAACGGGTGGGCGGCGCTGCGCCAACAAGCGTGGACGTGCGAATCATTGCCGCTACGAATGCCGACCTCGAGCGTGAGATCGGTGAGGGCCGCTTCCGGCAGGACCTCTACGACCGCCTGCGCTTTGAGATTATTCGCATTCCCCCGTTACGGGAGCGGCGTGAAGACATCCAGCCGCTCGCAGGTTTTTTCGTGGAACAGATCGTCCGCGAGGTACCCGGCCTGGAATCGCGTCCGTTTTCGGATAGCGCCGTGCGCCTGCTGTTGGGTTATGCGTGGCCGGGAAACGTGCGCGAGCTCAAATTCGCGGTCGAACGCGCCGCGTGCATGGCCGCGGGTTCATCCATCGAGCCACGGGATCTGCCGCCTGAAATCTCCAGCGGGGCCTCCGCTGCGCCCGGAGACGGGTTTGACGCTCAGGTCAGGGCGTTTGAGCTCGGCTTGCTGAGAGACGCGCTGAGACGCGCAAACTGGAACCAGCGCAAGGCAGCCGGGTCGCTCAGCCTGAGCTACGATCAGTTTCGTCACTTTTATCGAAAATACCGCCTGGATCGTGAAAAGCCGTAGCGACATCCGGAAATCTAAACCGATCCGGCGACGTACGAGGCAAGCCCGCGATAACGGTAGATTGATTCAATTCCCGGATTTACGGAAGGAACTGAATAATTCAATGTAAAGAGGAAGAAGCCAGATGTCTATTTTGCGAAAGTGAGTTGATTCGTCAAGTAGTTGATGCCCGCTGTACGAACGCCCCGGCGATGTCTGCCGGGGCGTTCTTCCGGGGGAGCCGCCAGCATCCTGCAGTCGTCTCTGCAAACACTTCGTAGATGCAACACTTGTGGTTGCCCCGGTTCAACCGCCCTGGCGACATCTGTCGCGGCGTTCGTGTTATACCCTATACGGTGAATCTCCAAACAAGGTAGTTTCGGCGGCACGTGTATTGCGTTATATTGTGACTATTGTAAATTCGCGGCACACACTAAGGAAGGAAGACGTACGGTCGATGTGCTCCAAACAGAGGATTGTGATTGAGGCTACCCAACGCACTACAGGCTCGCGTAGACCCAGCGAAGATTACGGGCTATTTGCTTTCAGCAAGTCATCCGGATGGTCGAGAAAAGGCTAAGTTTTTTTTCAGCTTTGGCTTTCGCGCAGAACAGTGGCAGAGACTTTGGGAAGCGTTACGAGTTCACGGAGCACGTCATGAAGCTGTCGAGATGGGGCAAGGGATCTACGGTAAAAAGTATATTGTAGATGGATCGCTTGAGACTCCCGATGGACGCAACCCTTACGTGCGGACTGTCTGGCACGTCGACAGGGAAAGCGACCGTCCAAGGTTCATTACGGCGTATCCGGTTTGATCGTCTGGAGACAGATATGTTCAAGGAACTGGACGTTATAGCGCTTACAACCGAAGTTCCGCTCAAGCAGATCTGGGATGTCCCATCCAGTGGCCCGCCGAAGGAGAATCGCAATCCGGGGGAAGGGCTGAAAGTCGGCGACATAGGCACGGTCGTATGTGTCCAGGGCAACGGGGAAGCACTCGAGGTTGAATTCCTCGGACCGGAAGGCAACACGATAGCCGTTGCCACGATTTCGCCATCGCAGGCCCGCCTGGCCACGGAAGATGATCTCAAGAAGAGAATTCATCCGGAATCGGCAGGTGGTCCGGCCTTATCGCTTCCTGAGGATAGAACAAGAACGCCCAGGTCTTTGTCAGTACAGGAAGATTCCGAAATCTACAACCCGAAGGACAGGAATCCGGATAACTCGGAGGTACAATGAACATTGTCGTATTCGGCGCGGCGGGCTGGCTTGGAAGGGCGGCGCTGGCCGCTCTGGACGGGAACCATCGGATCCGGGCTTTCGACTACGGCCCGCAGGCCTGGCAGTCCTGGAACGATACCGACGGCGAATGGAAGGGCGGTGAAATCGTGCACGGTGACATTGTGGACTTCGATTCCGTTCACGGCGCCGTGTCGGAAATGGACGCGGTTCTTCACATGGCGGTGTACCACTCGGACGAGCCGGGCGCCCATGGCGTTGACGATCAGAAACCCTTTCTGATCAACATCAAGGGACTCTGGAACGTACTTGAATCCGCACGGCGGCACGGCATTGGGAGGGTCGTGCACATCGGTTCCTGCCAGACCGCCCATCCCGGGGGCATCTTCTTCTCGGCCGACGTCAGGCGGCCCGACGGCGGCCTGTACGGCGTCACGAAACGCCTTCAGGAAGAGATGTGCCGGCAGTTTTACGACGCGTTCGGGATGCGTATCATTGTACTCCGGCCTGACTACATTGTTGACAGCAGACTCGGTATCGGCCGGTACAGGGAAAAACTGGGAACGGAAGCGCGCCCTTACCGGCAGGGATGGGTCTGCCGCCACGACCTTGCGGAAGCCTGCCGCCTGAGCCTGGAGTCCAGGGACATCGACTTCGACGTCTTCCACGTCGTGGGAACGCCCGGTGCCGACAGAACATGCAACGTCGCGCGGTCCCGGGACATTCTCGGCCTGGAATACAGGGGAAACCTCGAACAATACCGGATCGGCGACGACGTGGAATAGAGAGACCGCGAGCCGACATACCAAGGGGAGACGCCAATGTCCGCCGAAGACAACGCTTGCATCGCCCGTGAATCCCTCGAAGCCGCCTTCGCCTGTGACTGGAAGCGACTTCGCGAAACCTACGCCGACGACGCGACCATGGTCGGCGGCGCGCTTAACATCAGGGGTGCGGAAAACCTGGTGGCTCTCTGGCAGGGCTGTCACGAGGAAGAGCGGGACATGCGGCTGGAGATACTCAATGTCGTCGCAGACCACGACATGGCCGCCGTGGAGTTTCGCTTCAGGGGGATCGTAAACCAGCCCCTTCCCGGACTGCCCGAAGCGATGTACGGCAAACGGCTGGATGCCGCCGAAGTGCATATGTGCCGGATTCAGAACGGAAAAATCACCGCCGTGACAATTTACGGCGGCCACCTAGAATCTCCCGACGTCCCACTCAAGCGGGTCTGGGTGGACAAATAGGCAAGCAGGCCCATGTCGTATCAGCAGATCGACCATCGGGACCTCGTCCTCAGACCTCTGTCGGAGAGACGGAGCAAGTTCTCGATCGACGAGATCATGGTCGATCCCGACTCCCCTGCGCCCGACCCCGCGCTGCTGGTCGAGAGGCTGCGGCGTGTCGCCCAGGAAATCCGCGACGCCCGGAGTCGGGGCGCTTCCGTCATGCTGGCGTACGGCGCACATCTGGTCAAGAACGGCCTCGGGCCGGTCGTGACCCGCTTGATGGAGGGCGGTTGGATCACCCATCTGGCCACGAACGGCGCCGGCACGATTCACGACTGGGAATATGCCTTTCACGGGCGTTCCGAAGAAGACGTGCGGGAAAACGTCGCTAAGGGGTGTTTCGGAACGTGGGAGGAAACCGGCAGATACATTCATCTGGCCGTCCTCGCCGGTGCGCTGGAGGGCAGGGGCTACGGCGAATCCCTCGGAAAGTTCATTGCCGACGACGGCTGTGAGATTCCCTCGCGCAACGACCTGGCATCCGCACTGCGCGACTGGGCCGCGGTCCCCACGGACTCGCCCTGCATGCCGGCGTACGCAGAACTGCTCCAGATCCTCTCGCGATTCGACGTTCCTTCCGGACGCTTCAGCGTCGAACATCCATACGGGGATTTGTCCCTTACCGCCCGGGCTTACCGACTCGGCGTTCCACTCACCGTCCATCCCGGTATCGGCTACGATATCATCCACAACCACCACCTCGCCAACGGCGCGGCAATCGGCCGCGGCGCGGATATCGACTTCCGGGTGTTCACGCGCGGCGTCGTCGAACTGGATGGCGGCGTGTTTCTCTCCATCGGTTCGGCCGTGATGGCGCCGCAAGTCTTCGAAAAAGCCCTTTCGCTGGCCAACAATCTGCGCATTCAGGAACACAGGCGCGTTGTACGCCCGTTCATTGCGGTCAACGATCTGGCGCCGGTGACCTGGGATTGGTCCGGGGGCGAACCTCCCAAAGATAACCCGGCGTACTATCTCAGGTTCTGCAAGTCGTTCAGCCGAATGGGAGGCGAGATGATTTACGTCGACGGTGACAACCGGACTTTCCTGCACAATCTCTACTGGATTCTAAAGGAGAAGTAACGGCAGTTCGAAGGGAGTACCGGAACCTTAGAAGCTGTCTTAAAACCCCCAGCGGTCTTCGCGCGGCTGCAAAAGCGTCGGTCTGCGTTGGTCAAATCCACCCGTATACCCAAATATGGGCGAATTTGCCCGCCTTGACCGACACATTTTCGCTCGCGCTCGGGACTCACCAGGAATTTTAAAACAGCTTCTTACAGCCGTCCCGAAGGAAGGGTAAACCGGCCAGCTCCGTCTCGTTCGACTTTCCCGAAAGACGCTATGGACGCCGCGCCCGAACCCGTTATCCTCATCCACTACCACGAAATCGGCCTGAAGGGCAGGAACCGCGGCCGGTTCGAACGACAGTTGCTCACCAACATCACGCGCGCATTGAAAGGCCTGCAGCGCGGGGCCGTCCGACGCCTTTCCGGTCGCATCATCCTGGAGCTTCACCCGGACGCGAGAGTCGAGGCCATCGGGGAGCGCCTGGTTGACGTTTTCGGGATCGCGAATTTCTCTGAAGCCGTTCGTGTCCCGAATACCATCGAAGACATTCGGACTGCGGCGTGGGACGTCGTTCGTCGGAAGGACTTTCGCTCGTTCAAGATTGCCGCGCGTCGCGGAGACAAGAATTTTCCGCTCACGTCAGAGGAAATCAACCGCGACGTGGGCGCCCACGTTCAGAAGTTCTCCGGCGCGCGGGTCAAGCTTGACGATCCGGATCTGATCTGTTTCATTGAGGTTTCCTACGAGGGCGCCTTCATCTATACCCGGAAAACACCAGGGCCGGGCGGTCTTCCCGTGGGCGCGAACGAACGCGCGGTCAGTCTGCTTTCCTCGGGCATCGACTCGCCGGTTGCATCGTACAAGACGATGAAACGCGGCGTGCGGCTCTCGTTCGTACATTTCCACAGCCAGCCGTATACCAACCGGAGCTCGCAGCGCAACACCGAGGAGCTTGTCCGGGTGCTGACGCGGTACCAGTACAAGTCGACGCTGTATCTGGTCCCGTTCGTTGAGATCCAGCGCCGCGTGATGTCCCACGCGCCGCCGGGATACCGGGTGGTCCTCTATCGAAGAGTCATGTTGCGGATCGCCGACGCCATTGCCGAACGGGAAGGCGCGCAGGCCCTTGTCACGGGCGAGAGTATCGGTCAGGTAGCCTCTCAGACCCTGTCGAACATGCGCGCGATTGAGGAGGCGACACCGCTTCCCGTTCTGCGACCGCTTTCCGGGGACAACAAGGAGGAAATCATCGATCTCGCACGGCGCATCGGGACTTACGATGTATCCATCGAGCCCTATGAAGACTGCTGTACGGTCTTTGTACCCAGGCATCCGGAGACCCGCGCCAATCTGAATACGGTACGCGAGATCGAGCCGAAACTGGACCTGCCCCCGTTGATCGATCAGGCGCTGAAGTCAACCGAGGTGAAGGAGGTAAAATTCTAGATGTCCCGCGGTTCGCCTCGCATCCCGCCCGTTGTCACACCGAACCGTTCAAAAACGGCGTCGAGCAGGCGCCGGATCGCGGGTCCGAAATACCGTCCCTGCCGCCAGGCCACGCCAATCTCACGGCCGAACCGCACGCCCTGAACGCTAACGGTCCCCAGAGCTCCCGATGTCAGGGAATCCTGAACGGTCAGATGCGGCAGGAAAGAAATACCCACGCCCACTTCGACCAGCTTCCGCATGGCCTCCGGACTCCGCATTTCCATGACCACGCCAGGGGATACTCCGGATTCGGCAAACCGTTCGTCCACGATTTTACGCGACACGGAATCCGCGTGAAACAGAATCAACGGCTCAGCAGCGACCTCGTCCAGCGTCACCGACGATCGCCTGGAAAACGGATGCGACGCCCCTGCCACCAGGGGCATCGAGTCTCGATGTATGGAAACCGTTTCCAGTTTCGGATGGGCGAACGGAAGCGAAATCACCGCGAATTCGGAGCGGTTCAGCAGCAGATCGTCCACGAGGTATCGAGACGGCGCTACCTGTACCGAAAGCGCCACGTTCGGGAAATCCCGCATGTACGCTTTCAGGATGTCCGGCAACAGATAGGTAACGGCGGCGTCGATCGCGCCGAACTGA